>JACFNY010000099.1:0-446 GCA_019454625.1 Sphingomonadaceae bacterium | reverse complement strand
GGCTGGCCCCAGCATCATGACCGGCTATTTCCGCGACGAGATCTCGACCCGCGCCGCGCTGCAGGGCCGCTGGCTCGACACCGGCGACATGGGCTACATGCTGGACGGCGCGCTCTACATCGTCGGCCGCGCCAAGGACATGATCATCATCAACGGCAAGAACCACTGGCCGCAGGACATCGAGTGGGCGATCGAGCAGCTTCCGGGCTTCAAGGCGGGCGACATCGCCGCCTTCTCGATCACCACGACAAGCGGCGAGGAAGCGCCCGCCGTGCTCGTGCAGTGCCGCACCACCGACGCCGCCGAACGCGCCGCGCTTCGCGAGACGATCAAGGCCAAGGTGCGCGCCATCACCGGCATGAACTGCATCGTCGAACTCGTGCCACCGCGTACGCTGCCGCGCACCAGCTCCGGTAAGCTCAGCCGCTCCAAGGCGCGCGCGCTCT
>JACFNY010000098.1 GCA_019454625.1 Sphingomonadaceae bacterium | reverse complement strand
AGCGCGGCTCCGGCAGCGGGCCGGCGGTCGCGGCGGCGGCGGAGGCGCGCGCGGCGACGCGGCGGCTGGTGGCGCGCGTCGAGGCGGGCGCGTTCGGCGAGATCCGGCACATTCTTCACATCGGCATCGGCGGCTCGGCGCTCGGCCCGGCGCTGCTCGTCGACGCGGTGGACGGGGGCAGGGGGCGCTACGACACGCACGTCATCTCCAACATCGACGGCGTGGCGCTCGAACGGGCGATGCGCGCCTGCGACCCCGCGCGGACGCTGGTGGTGGTCGTCTCCAAGACGTTCACGACGGTCGAGACGATGACCAACGCGGAGCGCGCGCGGGACTGGATCGGCGGCACGGCGCGCTTCGTCGCGGTGACGGCGGCGCCGGAGCGGGCGGCGGACTGGGGCGTGGCGCCTGAAAACGTGCTCGGCTTCGCGGAGAGCGTCGGCGGGCGCTATTCGCTGTGGTCGGCGGTGGGCGTGACGGCGGCCTTGAGCCTCGGCTGGGCGGCGTTCGAGGCGCTGCTCGCGGGCGGGCACGCGATGGACGCGCATTTCGAAAGTGCGCCCGTGACGGAGAACGCGCCGGTGCTCGCGGCGATGGTGGACGTGCTCTACGCCGTGTTCCTCGGCGCGGAGACGCGCGCGGTGTTCGCCTACGACGAAAGGCTGCGGCTGCTGCCGTCGTTCCTCCAGCAGCTGGAGATGGAGAGCAACGGCAAGCGCGTGGACCGGGACGGCAAGGTACTGACGCACCCGAGCGCCGCGATCACGTGGGGCGGCACGGGCACGGACGCGCAGCACGCGGTGTTCCAGCTCCTGCATCAGGGCACGCATTTGGTTCCGTGCGAGTTCGTGATGGTGAAGACGCCGGGCCACGGCCTCGGCGCGGCACATCACCGGCAGCTTCTCGCGAACGCCGTCGCGCAGGGCGCGGCGCTGATGCGGGGGCGCAGCGAGGCGGAAGCGCTGGCGATGAGTGGCGGCGATGCCGCGCTCGCGGCGGCGAAGACGTTTCCGGGCAACCGGCCTTCGATCGCGATCGTTCTCGACACGCTCGATCCGCACACGCTCGGCGCGCTGATCGCGTTCTACGAGCACCGCACGTTCACGGCGGCGATGCTGCTCGGCATCAACCCGTTCGACCAGTGGGGGGTCGAACTCGGTAAGGACATGGCCCGCGCCGCTTTGGATCGCGGCGCGGGGGAAGGGTTCGATGCGTCGAGCCGGGCCTTGCTGGCGCGGCTGCTTTAGGCTCTAGGCGCCTGCTGCGACCAGCGCCTGTTCGATGTCGGCGACGATGTCGTCGATGTGTTCGAGGCCGATGGCAAGGCGGATGTAGCCGGGGGTGACGCCCGCTGCGAGTTGCTCGGCCTCGGAGAGCTGCGAGTGCGTCGTCGAGGCCGGGTGGATGGCGAGGCTGCGGGCGTCGCCGATGTTGGCGACGTGGTAGAGCAGCTTCAGGTTGTCGATGAAGGCGCGGCCCGCGTCGCGTCCGCCCTCCAGCTCGAAGCCGAGCAGTCCGCCGTAGCCGCCTTTCAGATACTTGTCGGCGCGGGCGCGGGCTTCGCCGTCCTGAGCGGAAGGATGAATGACCGTCGTTATCCCCTTGCGTTTCCTGAGATAGTCGACGACCGCCTGCGTATTGCTCGAATGGCGCGGCATCCGGAGCGGCAGGGTTTCGAGGCCTTGCAGGATCTGGAAGGCGTTCGTCGGCGACAGCGCCGCGCCGAGGTCGCGCAGCAGCACGGTGCGGGCGCGCAGGATATAGGCGATGGGGCCGAGCGGCTTCACCGCCTGCGTCCACACGGCGCCGTGGTAGCTCGGGTCGGGCGTGTTGAGCGTGGGGTGACGCTCGGGCTTCGCTTCCCAGTCGAAATTGCCGCCGTCGACGATGAGGCCGCCGATCGAGGTGCCGTGGCCGCCGATGTACTTCGTGGCCGAATAGACGACGACGGCGGCGCCGTGGTCGAACGGACGCGCAAGGAGCGGCGCGGCGGTGTTGTCGACGATGAGCGGGATGCCGAGCGCGCGGCCGAGCGCGGCGACCTCGCCGATCGGGAACACGCGGAGCTTCGGATTGGGCAGCGTCTCCGCGTACCACGCGCGGGTGCGGTCGTCGCTGGCGCGCGCGAACGCCTCCGGGTCGACCGGATCGACGAAGCGCACCTCGATGCCCTGATCCTTCAGCGTGTTCGCGAACAGGTTCCACGTGCCGCCGTAAAGGTCCGTGGAGCTGACGACATTGTCGCCGGCGCGGGCGAGGTTCTGGATCGCGAACGCCGACGCCGCCTGACCCGAGGCGACGGCAAGCGCCGCGACGCCGCCTTCGAGCGCGGCGATGCGCTGCTCGAGGATGTCGGTCGTCGGGTTCATGATGCGCGTGTAGATGTTGCCGAGTTCGGAGAGCGCGAACAGGTTCGCTGCGTGCTCGGTATTTTTGAACTGGTACGAGGTCGTCTGGTAGATGGGGGGTGCCACCGCGCCCGTTGTCGGGTCCGCACGCCAGCCCGCGTGAAGGGCCAGCGTTTCGGGATGCAGGCTGTTGGTCACGGTCGATCCTCCTGTTTGTTCGGTTTCCGTGTATCCGTAGGCATGATGGTAAGCCAAGCCGTGATCGTTCAGGGAAGCACGAAGGCGATTCCCGTATCGAAGACCTTGCCCGCCGCCGTCCGCCCGTCCGTGAGCAGCGGTTCGACCTGGATTCGCGAAGCAATTGCGAGCGCTGCATTCTTGAACTGTTCGCGTATCGCTTCCGGCATGTCTTGCCACCCCGTCCGCACCTCCGGATCGACGCAGAACAAGGAAAGGTCTTCCTCCACGCGGCATGTGATGGCGATCCGCGCGCCCGCACCTTGGCGAAGCGCCGGAATCGGATAAAGGCCGCTGACGATCTCGCCGTCCGGCTGCGAACGGTAGCGCACCTGATCGCGTGCAATGTGGTCCACGCCGGAGACCTCGACAACCCGCCGATCGGCAGGGCGTACCCACTCCACGATATCCACCGTGAAGGTCGGCTGGGCCGCAACGGCGCGTTTTTTCGGCTTGGTCTTCCGTGCTGCAGACACGAGATCGTCGATCTTGAAAAGATAATATCTGGCGCGGTCACGGGCGATTTCCGCGAGGATCGGGTCGCCCGTGGGCAGGTCGCACGCCCCTACGCGTCCGTCCCGGACCAGCACATCGCATCGGACAGTGAACTGCACGTCGCCGCCCGGCATGGTGCCGTCCGCAGGCATCAGCCGGTTCCGCAGCGAGGAGCCGGGATCGAGCAGGATACGTTCAGCCGTGAATGGAACCTGCAGAGGTTCCGGCGCGGTCTGCGCGAAGGCCTCCTCAGCCACGGGAGATGCGGCCCACAGCAGCAGGACAACCGCAAGTGTTCGCATGATCCCCCCGAGTTTCGTCGCCCGGCTGCGCTGATAACAATTTCGGGCGCCGCGCGCCATCGGTTGAAACTGAAATCGGGGGCGTTTATCCGCCACGCCTTGCTGCGATGCAGCAGGTGCTGTATGGGCGCGCGCGACACATTTCTCGAATTTGAAAGACACCCCCTGCCATGGGCCTTCGTAACGTGGCTATCATCGCCCACGTCGATCACGGCAAGACGACTCTTGTCGACCAGCTTTTCCGCCAGTCGGGCACGTTCCGCGAAAACCAACGCGTGGAAGAGCGCGCGATGGACTCGAACGACCTCGAAAAAGAGCGCGGCATCACCATTCTTGCCAAGTGCACGTCGGTGGACTGGAACGGCACGCGCATCAACATCGTCGACACGCCCGGCCACGCCGACTTCGGCGGCGAGGTGGAGCGCATCCTCTCAATGGTGGACGGCGTGATCCTGCTCGTCGACGCCGCCGAGGGGCCGATGCCGCAGACGAAGTTCGTGACCGGCAAGGCGCTGGCGCTCGGCCTTCGCCCCATCGTCGTCGTCAATAAGGTGGACCGCTCCGACGCGCGCGCCGACGAGGTGCTGGACGAGGTGTTCGAGCTGTTCATGGCGCTCGACGCCAGCGACGAGCAGCTCGACTTCCCGGCGCTGTTCGCGAGCGGGCGCGGCGGCTATGCCGGGCTTTCGGCGGACGTGCGCGCGGGCGACCTGACGCCGCTCTTTCAGAAGATCGTCGAGCATGTGCCCGCACCGAACACCGACGCGAACGGGCCGTTCAAGATGCTGGCGACGCTGCTCGACCGCGACAACTTCCTCGGCCGTATCCTCACGGGCCGCATCGCCAGAGGCAAGCTTTCGGCGAACATGCCGATCCGCGCGCTCGGCGCCGACGGCAAGGTGATCGAGGAGGGCCGCGCCAGCAAGGTGTTCGCGTTCCGGGGGCTTGAGCGCGTGCCGGTGGAAACCGCCGAGGCCGGCGACATCGTCGCCATCGCGGGGCTTTCGGCGGCCACGGTCGCCAACACGATCGCCGAGCCTTCGGTGACGGAGGCGCTTCCGGCGCAGCCGATCGACCCGCCGACGCTCGCGATGACCTTCGCCGTCAACGACAGCCCGTTCGCGGGCCGCGAGGGCAGCAAGGTGACGAGCCGCATGATCCGCGACCGCCTGCTGCGCGAGGCCGAGGGCAACGTCGCCATCCGCGTCACCGAAAGCGCCGACAAGGACAGCTTCGAGGTGGCGGGACGCGGCGAGCTTCAGCTCGGCGTCCTCATCGAGACGATGCGCCGCGAGGGCTTCGAACTCGGCATCTCGCGCCCGCGCGTGCTCTTCAGGGACGGTGAAAACGGCCGCGAGGAACCCTATGAGAACGTGGTCATCGACGTCGACGACGAGCACTCGGGCACGGTCGTCGAGAAGATGGCGCTGCGGAAGGGCGAGCTCACCGACATGCGCCCGTCGGGCGGCGGCAAGACGCGGCTGACGTTCATCGCGCCGTCGCGCGGGCTCATCGGCTATCACGGCGAGTTCCTGTCCGACACGCGCGGCACGGGCATCATGAACCGCGTATTCGACAGCTACGGGCCCTACAAGGGCCAGATCACCGGGCGCCAGAACGGCGTGCTGGTGTCGATGGAGCAGGGCGAGGCGGTCGCCTATGCGCTGAACGCGCTGGAGGACCGGGGCATCTTGTTCATCTCGCCGGGCGAGCCGCTCTATCAGGGCATGGTGATCGGGGAGAACGCGAAACCGCAGGACCTCGAGGTCAACCCGCTGAAATCGAAGCAGCTCACCAACTTCCGCGCTTCGGGCAAGGACGATGCCATCCGCCTGACGCCGCCCAAGCGCATGACGCTGGAGCAGGCCATCGCCTATATCGACGACGACGAACTCGTCGAGGTGACGCCGAAGTCGATCCGCATCCGCAAGCGCTACCTCGACCCGCACGAGCGCAAGCGCGAGGCGCGCAAGGCGGCGGCCTGAGGCTCTAATCCATAGTTTAGACAGCGATTCACGGTTCAGGTTGATTCAACCTGAACCGATCGCGGTCTAGCGGGCGGCGGATGCCGCCGTGTCCGCCTGCCGCGTGAAGGTGATGCCGCGCACCCGGTCCGTGCCGAGCGTGAAGCTGCCGCGGTCGTCGGAGAATTTCAGCGTCATGCCGTCGCCGCGATAGACGCCGTCCGGGGAGAGCGTGAAGGTCAGCGGCGCGCCTGTCTCGGCGTAGGGCGAGGTGATCGCTGCCGTCAGGGCGGGGCCTTTCGTGCTGATCTCGTAAGTCGCCCGAAGCTCGTCCGAATAATAGCGGCCGCCGGGCGGCGCGACATCGGGTTCCAGGATCTTGCCTTCGATGAGTTCGAGGACGGCGTCGGCTTTCTCGCCGGGGTCCCAGTCGCTGCGGTTGCAGAAGACCGCGACGCCGAGGCGGCGGTCCGGCAGGCGTATGTACTGGTTCCGGAAGGCCTCCGCGCCGCCGCTGTGCTGGACGAAGTGCTGCCCGCGCCGCTCGCCGACCATCAGGCCCCCCGCATAGGCCTGCCGGCTCGGTTTGCGGGTGGCGGGTTCGCCGTTCGTGAGGCGGCCGGGTTCGAGCATGATCGCCTTCACGGCGGGGGTCCAGACCTTGCGGCCGACCTCGATGTCGTACTCGTAGCGCGCGAGGTCGTTTATCGTCGTCATGAGTCCGCCCGAACCGCTGATCAGCGGATAGGTGTCGCGGATCTCGAAGCCGCCGTCCTTCGGCGTGTAGCCGTGCGCGACCTTGCCCTCGGGCCGCGCCCCGTTCATGAACACGCTGCTCTTCATGCCGAGCGGCTTCAGCACGGCCTTTGCGGCATAGTCGCCGAACGGCATACCGGAGACGCGCTCGACGATTTCCGCGAGCAGCAGATAGCCGCCGTTCGAGTAAGTGAACTCGGTGCCGGGCGTGAAATTGGTCTGCTTCTGGCGCAGCAGTAGGTCGAGCGCCTTCGCCTTCGTGAACTGTGCCGCATCGTCGCTGCCCGACCAGCGCGCCAGCGCCAGCCAGTCCCTGACGCCGGACGTGTGGTGGATCAGCATCTGCACCGTGACCGGTGCGTCGTAGGCGGGCAGTTCGGGGAGATATGTCCGGATGTCGTCGTCGAGACCGAGCTTGCCCTTCGTGATCAGCGTCGCGGCGGCGAGTACGGTGAACTGCTTGGAGACCGACGCGGCATAGATGCGCGTGTCGCCGTCCAGCGGCTCACCAGCGGCGATGTCGGCCATGCCGGCCGCGGTGATGAAAAGCGGCTTGCCGGCCTTGAACGCGCCGACCGCGCAGCCCGGCGCAGCGGCCGCGCCGGGATCGGAGACGAGCGCGCGCACGGCTTCGGGATCGGCCGCCGCGGCAGCAGGCGAGGCCAGCGCGGCGGCAAGCGCGACAAGAACACAAGACCGTTTCATGAATACCCCCTTCGGCTCGGCGAGCGGAGAGGGAAAGGCATCCGGCCCGGCGCTGCAAGAGCGTATCTCGGCAGCGCGCTATAACCGCAGGTTATCCGGCACGTCGTCCGTCAGGCCGCGACCAGCACCCCGAGATCGGTGAGATAGTCGGCGCCGCCCGTCTGCTGGAGCGGCAGCGCGGTGGCGCAGAACGCGCATTCGGCGGAACTACGGCCGATGTACCAGTTGGTGTGGCCGCATCCGGGGCAGCAATTCACCTTCGAGGGGCGGTACACAAGCCGGTAGCCCTGCTTCGAGCCGTCATAGGCGCGCGTGTCGAGCATGGTCCTCGTCCTTTCAACCCGGCGCCGAATAAGGGCGCCTTGTCGATGCAACACGCAAGGAGGGTGCCAGTTCCGCATGTCGCGGAAATTGCGACGTTCCGGGGATCTGCGGTATCGGCGATGTAAGATTTTCCGACCCGCCTGTGCCGGAATGAAACAGGCCGACA
>JACFNY010000097.1 GCA_019454625.1 Sphingomonadaceae bacterium | reverse complement strand
ACGCTCCAAGCTCATCTCGCGACGCATGCTCAATCGCGTCAAGACCAACCTTGCTTGTCATGGGCCTGTTCTGCACTCACTCGGCCGGCGGCTGCAACACGCGGACGGGATCGCTGCCGTCCCAGTTTTCCGACGCGCTCTTCATCATCGTGAAGAAGGCCTCGGTCTGGTCGGTCATCTCGATCAGCTCGATCATGCCGGGCAGCACGTCCGACGTGTCCATGTAGGCCGCGCGCGCGCCGACGCCGGCGACGCCGTAGAGCGCCATGTCGTGGCCGAGCGCCTTGTATTTCGCGACGTCCGCGTCGAAGTCCGCGCTGGAGACGCCGAAATGGTGGAAGCCCCAGCCGCGCTTCTGCTGCACCTCGGTATAGACCGAGGGCGTCTCCCAGTTGTTCTGCTGGATCAGCTCGAAGCTCATCGCGCCCGAAAAGCCGATGGCGAGCGTGATGTCGAGTTCGGTGGGCTCGCCGCGATACTGGGCGTCGAACAGCGGGAAGTGCTCGATGACGAACCACGGGCCGCAGGCGAGGCGCGGCATGTAGTGCTTCATCGCCGCGGTGATGTCGGGCACGATGTAGGCGACCTGCATGATGCCGCCCATCGGCTGGCCGAAGTCGAGGTTTTTCAAGCGGGGTTCTCCTAGTTGGTCAGGCTCATGCCGCCGTCGACGACGACGGCGGTGCCGGTGATGAAGCGCGCCTCGTCCGACAGCAGGAACAGCACGGCGTTGGCGATGTCGATCGCCTCCTGCCATGTCTTCATCGGCACCTTGGCGAGGAAGGCCTGTGCGGCACCGTCTTCGCTGATGCCGTGCTCGGCGGCGGTGCGCGCGATCAGCACGTCGTGCATCGGCGTGCGGATCTGGCCGGGGTGCACGCTGTTGCAGCGGATGGCGTAGTTCCTTTCGCAGCAGTGCAGCGCAAGCGAGCGCGTGAACTGTGCGACCGCCGCCTTCGATGCGCCGTAGGCCGCGATGAACGGCGTGGGCACGAGCGCGCCGATCGACGACATGTTGACGATGGCGCCGCCGCCGCCTTTCGCGATGGCGGGCATCGCGTATTTGCACCCGAGGAACACGCTTTCCACGTTCACCGTGTTGATGCGGCGCCAGTCCTCCAGCGCCGCGCCTTCGGGGTCCATCGGGCTCTTGCTCGAGGAAATGCCGGCGTTGTTGACGAGCCCGTCGAGGCGGCCATGCTTTGCGAGCGTCTCGGCGATCAGCACCTGCCAACCCGCCTCGTCGGCGACGTCCTGCCGGATGACGCCTTCGCCCTCAGCGATGTCGGTGCGGATGACGGTTGCGCCTTCTTCCGCCAGCCGGTCCGCGATCGCGGCGCCGAGCCCGGCGGCGGCGCCCGTCACGATGATGACCTTGCCGTTTACGCGTCCCATGGCGTTCAGCCTTTCGTGTGCGCGCTGGAGGGGCCGGCGAGCTGCGCCCCGTCGATGATGAGCGGCGATCCGCTGAGCATGGCGGCCTCGTCCGAAACCGCGAACAGGATGGCGTTCGCGATGTCTTCCGGCTTGGCGATGCGGCCCATCGGCACGAGGCTCGCCATGCCCGCGATCATCGCCGCGCGGTTTCCGATGGCTTCGGCGACGGGGTCCAGCATCTCGCTGTCGACATAGGTGGGATGCACCGACACGCAGCGGATCGGGAGGCGCTGCTCCGCGCAGTAGAGCGCGACCGATTTCGAAAGCGTCGTCACCCCGCCCTTGGACGCGCAGTAGCCCGCGACGTCCGAAATGCCGACGAGGCCCGCCAGCGACGAGACGTTGACGATGGCGCCGCTGCCGCCGCTCTCCGAGATGGCACGGATCGCCGCCTGACAGCCCAGCATCACGCCGGTGAGGTTCACCGCGATCATCTTGTCCCACTGGTCGACGGTGAGGTCCATGATCGTGCCGGGGAAGCCGATGCCCGCGACGTTGGCGAGACTGTCGAGCTTGCCGAAACGCTTCACGACCGCCGACGTCGCCTCCGCCCACGCCGCCTCGCTGGCGACGTCGAGCGGAAGCGCGAGCGCATTCCCGCCGATCATGGCGGCGGTCGCCTCGGCTCCGGCGAGGTTGATGTCGGTGACGCCGACGCGCGCGCCTTCCCGCGCGAAGGCGACGGCGGTCGCGCGGCCGATGCCGGACGCGGCGCCGGTGACGATGGCGACCTTACCCTGAAGACGCATGATGCGAATCCCCTCCCCAATGCCCCCGAACGTCTCGCGGGCAGACCTCGTGATGCTCGCACGAAAAGCTAGAGAGGCGGCCTGTCATTCCAATAGCGGGAAACACCTAAGCTTGCGCCTTAGGTGTTTCCCGCCATTCCGCGGCGCGGTGCGGATGTGCAGAATACCGCCCTGTTTCAAAAACGAGGGAGGATTCATCATGGCACTGCTCACCCGGGAAGACAGCCCCGACATCGCCCAGACCGCGCTGCACCGCCCGGCCTTCTTCAACGTCGCCGAGCTGCCGTGGCACGACTGGGTGATGCCCGACACGTGGTTCAAGCTGCTGAACGTCAATCCCTACACGGGCGGGTTCACGATGCTGCTGAAGGTGGGGCCGAACAACCTCGCGCCCGTGCACGGCCATATCGGATCGGTCGAGGGCATCCTGCTCGAAGGCGGCTTCGGCTACGGCGAGGACCGCGGCCGCGCCGGCTGGTACGTGCGCGAGCCCGGCGGCATCAACCACATCCCCGATACCGACGCGGACGGCATGGTGATGTTCGCCACCGTCAACGGCCCGCTCATGGGCTACAACGCGGACGGCAGCATCGCCGCCGTGGTGGACGCGAAGTTCATGTACGATCTCGCGGTCTCGCACGGCGCGGCCGACCACATCGACAAGCCGCTCGACTGGTAAGAGCCGCCCGGATGCTGGGATTGATGCAGGACAGCCCGCTGCTGATCTGCGGGCTACTCACCCCCGCCGCCGCGGCGCACGGCGCGCGGCCGATCGTGTCGCGGCTCGTCGCCGAGCCGGTATGGCGCTACGACTATGCCGGGCTCGCCGCGCGCACGGCGCGTGCTGCGCACATGCTGCGCAGCATGGGCGTCGCGCCCGGCGACCGGATCAGCTCGCTCGGCTGGAACACGCATCGCCACATGGAGCTGATGTTCGCCGCGCCCGGTATCGGCGCGGTGCTGCACACGGCGAACCCGCGCCTCACCGACGAGCAGATCGCCTACACGATCGAACACGCGGGCAGCACCATCCTGTTCTACGAACGCACGTTCGCCGACCTCGTCGAGCGGCTGGCGCCGATGCTGCCGCAGATCACGCGCTTCGTCATGCTCAGCGACGCCGGGCATACGATTCCCGGCAGCGTCGGCGCAGAGTCGTGGGAAACATTGATCGCGGATCAGCCGGACACCATCGACTGGCCGCGTCTCGACGAGAATACGGCGGCGTTCCTCTGCTACACCTCGGGCACCACGGGCCATCCGAAGGGCGTCGTCTACAGCCACCGCTCGACGGTGCTGCACGCAATGGCGGCGAGCCTGCCGTCCGCGTTCGGGCTCGACGTGTTCGATTGCATCATGCCGTGCAGCAGCTTCTATCACGCGACCGGCTGGGGCCTGCCGTTCGCGGGCGCCTTGAACGGCTGCGCGTTCGCGCTGCCCTGCGACCGCATGGACCCGGCGAGCCTGCACGAACTCGTGCTCGGCGAAGGCGTCACCTTCTCGGGCGGCGTGCCGACGATCTGGACGATGTACCTCGATCATCTCCGGCGCACCGGTGAAACCACGGGGAAGCTCCAGCGGCTGGTGATCGGCGGCTCCGCCGTGCCGCGCGCGATGGCGGAGGCGTATTCGCGCACCTACAGCGTCAAGGTGCTGCAACTGTGGGGCATGACCGAGCTGAACCCGCTCGGCGTCGTCGCCACGCCGACGCCCGCACTTGCCGAGGGCGGCGCGGATCATGTCGACGACATCATCTGGACGCGGCAGGGCCGGATGCAGTTCGGCGTCGAGCTTCGCATCACCGACGAGGATAACCGCGTGCTCCCGCACGACGGCGAGACCTCCGGCGCGCTCAAGGTGCGCGGGCCGTGGACGATCGCGCGCTATTACCGCGCGGAGGACAGCGCGCTCGATGATGACGGCTGGTTCGACACCGGCGACATCGCCACCATCGACGGCTACGGCTTCATGCGCATCACCGACCGCGCCAAGGACGTCATCAAGTCGGGCGGCGAGTGGGTCAGCTCGATCGACATCGAGAACATCGCCGTCGGCTTTCCGGGCGTGAAGGTCGCGGCGGTGGTCGGCGTGCATCACCCGAAATGGGAGGAGCGCCCGGTCCTCGTCCTCGATCTCCACGAGGATGCCGACGTGACGGAAGAAGCGATGCGCGCGCACCTCGCCCCGGCCATCGCGAAATGGTGGATGCCGGACCGCATCTTCTTCGACACCGTGCCGCTGACGGCGACCGGCAAGATCGACAAGAAGACGCTGCGCGCGCGCTACGTGAACTGTCTGGACGAGGCGGCCGCTCAGGCGTCGTAATCGACCATCACGTTGTCGGTCATCGGCACGGCCTGGCAAGTGAGGATGTAGCCCTGCGCGACCTCTTCCGGTGACAGGCCGTAGTTCGCCTTCATGTGCACCTCGCCGCTCACCAGCTTGGCGCGGCAGGTGGCGCAGACGCCCGCCTTGCAGGCGTAAGGGGTCGGCAGGCCGGCGGCGCGCGCGCTGTCGAGGATGCTGCCCTGCGCGCTTTCGAACGCGAAGCGGCGGCGGCGGCCTTCCAGCGTCACCTCGATCTTGCGGCCTTCGGCCTTGCGCTCGATCTCGCGCTCGGCGGCGGCCTGCTCGGCGGTCGGGCGGTCGATCGTGAAGCGCTCCACCTTGATGCGGTCGGCGGGGACGCCCGCGGAGGTCAGCGCGGTTTCCACGGCGTCCATCATCGGCCCGGGACCACAGATGAAGGCGGCGTCGACGTCATCGGCGTCGATGAGCCCGCCGAGCAGCTCGGCAAGCTTCCCGGAATCGAGGCGGCCGTTGAAGAGCGCGATGTCCTCGTCGTCCTCGTCCTCGAGGAAGTGGTAGGCCTCCAGCCGGTCGAGGAAGCGGTCCTTGAGCGCGGCGATCTCCTCGAGGAACATGATCTCGTTGCTGGCGCGGTTGCCGTAGAACAGGGTGAACCGGCTGTTCGGCTCCTCGCGGAGCGCGGTCTTGAGCAGCGACAGCACCGGCGTGATGCCCGAGCCGCCCGCGAAGCCCACGTAATGCCGCGCCGCATTCGCATCGAAGTCCCACGAGAAGCTGCCGTGCGGCGGCATCACCTCGATGGTGTCGCCGGCGGCGAGCGCGGTGTTCGCCCAGCGCGAGAAGCGGCCGTCGGAAATGGCCTTGATCGCCACGCGAAGCTGGCCCTCGTGCGGGGCGACGCACAGCGAGTAGTTGCGGCGCAGGTCCTCGCCGTCGATGTCGGCGCGCAGCGTGATGTGCTGGCCCGCGCGGAAGGCGAAGGCCTCGCGCTCGGCCTCGGGCACGTCGAACAGGATGGAGACGGCGCTCGGCGTCTCGCGGCGGACTTCGGCGATCTTCAGCGTGTGGAAATGCGTGGACATTCAGGGCCTCAATGGCATTTGAAACGGTCGAAGGGCTCGCGGCAGCTGTCGCACTGCCAGAGCGCCTTGCAGGGGGTGGAGCCGAACCGGCTGACCTCGTGCGTGTTCCTCGAACCGCAGCGGGGGCAGGTGGCGGGCTGGCTGTTCATGCGGATGTCGTCCGGCGGCGGGTCGATGCCGTAGGCGCGCAGCTTCTCGCGGCCGTCCTTGGTGATCCACGCCGTGGTCCACGGCGGCGACAGGCGGGTTTCGACGGCGACATCCTCCATGCCCGCCGCATCCAGCGCCTCGCGGACGGCGAGCTGGATGTAGGCCGTGGCAGGGCACCCGGTGTACGTCGGCGTGATCAGCACGCGCGGCGGCTCGGCATCGGTGAGCACGTCGCGGACGATGCCGAGATCGACCAGCGACACCGCCGGGATCTCGGGGTCCGGCACGGAAGCGAGCACGGCCATGATGGCGCGTGCGTCGTTCACCAGACGGCTTCCGGATAGGTGCGCGGGATGTGCTGCATCACCGCGAGCATATGCCCGAGGTGCTCGGAATGATGGCCCTTGCGCCCGCCGACGATGGGGCGCGGAAGCTCCATCGCGGGAAGGCCTGCCTCGGCCAGCACCGCCGCGACACGCGCCTCGAACACCGGGCGCAGCGCGGCCGGATCGACCGCGATGCCCTCGGCGACGAGCGTCTCGATCACGGCATCCGCCTGGAACAGCTCGTCGACGAAGCGCCAGTGCCAGTCGAGCCCGGCGATCATGCGCGTCCGGCTTTCCCCGGTGCCGTCGCCGAGGCGGATCACCCAGTCGGCGGCGAGGTCGGCGTGGTAGGCGACCTCCTTCACGGCCTTGGCGGCGATCTCGGCGAGGCGCGCGTCCTTCGAGACGGCGAGCCTGTCGAACAGCGCCTTCTGCCATGTCGAGAACAGGAACTGCCGCGCCATCGTGCGGGCGAAATCGCCGTTCGGCTGCTCGACCATCAGGCAGTTCGTCCACGCCATCACGTCGCGGTGGAAGGCGAGACGATCGGCGTCGCGGCCCTTGCCTTCAAACTCGCCCGCGTAACCGAGGAAGAGCTGCGCCTGCCCGACGAGATCGAGCGCGACGTTGGCGAGCGAGAGGTCGACCTCGATCGTCGGCGCGTGGCCGCACCATTCGGAAAGCCGCTGCCCGAGCACGAGGCTGTCGTCGCCGAGGCGCAGCGCGTAGGTGAAGAGCGCGTCCGTCATCACATGTGCTTCACGGCGTCGGGGAGATCGTAGAAGGTCGGATGACGATAGATCTTCGTCTCCGCCGGCTCGAACATCGGACCCGCCTGCTCGGGATCGGACGCGGCGATGTCGGACGAGCGCACCACCCACAGGCTGACGCCTTCCATGCGCCGCGTGTAGGTGTCCCGCGCGTGGCGCAGCGCGATCGTCGCGTCGGGCGCGTGCACCGATCCCGCGTGGCGGTGCGAAAGCCCGCCGCGCGCACGCACGAACACTTCCCAGAGAGGCCAATCGGTCTTCATGTCTCGTCTTTCCTTCAGGCTGCGGCCTTGATGCGGCGGCGGGCTTCGTAGGCGTCAGCCGCCTCGCGCACCCAGGCGCCGTCGTCCCACGCCTTGCGGCGGGCTTCCATGCGCTCCTTGGCGGTCGGACCCTCGCCGCGCACCACGGCGTAGAACTCCTCCCAGTCGAGCGCGCCGTAGTCGTAGTGGCCGCGCTCCTCGTTCCACTTGAG
>JACFNY010000096.1 GCA_019454625.1 Sphingomonadaceae bacterium | reverse complement strand
AAATCCGCGACGACCTCTATGTCGCCGTCGCGGGCGTGCTGGCGTTCGTGTTCAGCGTCGAGCGCGACCGCCTGACCCAGCCCGAGGTCGACGTGCCGGAAGGTGCGCGCTTCGACGAGAACGGACGGCCGCTATGATCGGAACGCCCACGAATCTTTACCGATTATTCCCTAAATCCGGCGCAGGATCGGTCGTGAACAGTCTGAGCGGCCGGCGCGCGTCCGCAGGAACGAGAAGGCAGGTGCAATGTCCATTCTGACGGCGCTCGGCAGCGGGTCGGGAATCGATACCAAGCAGCTCATCGCCGACCTCGTCGCCGCGCAGCGCGCGGGCAGCGACAAGGTGCTGGCCGCGCGTCAGACCGCCGTCGACGCCAAGATTTCCAGCCTTTCGACGATCAGCTCGGCGCTCAGCGCCTTCTCGACGGCGCTCGGTTCGCTCGTGAACAGCGGCGCGCTCGGCCGCCAGGTGATCAGCAGCGACACCTCGTCGATCGCGCTCTCGCTCAGCGGTTCGTCGAGCCCGCCCTCGCTTTCGCACACCCTTGAGGCGATGCAGCTCGCGCAGCGGCAGACGGTGGCGTCGGCGCCGGTCGCCGACCGCAACGCGCCCATCGGCGAGGGCACGCTCACGATCAATTTCGGCACGCTCTCCGGTACGTTCCCGACGCCGGCCGGTTTCACGGCGGGCACGGCCACGCCCGTCACCATCACGATCGGGCCGGACAACAACAGCCTTGTCGGGCTCCAGCAGGCGATCAACGCGTCGAACGCCGGGGTCACGGCCTCGATCGTCGAGGATGCGAGCGGCGCGCGCCTCGTGATTCGGGGCGAGACCGGGGCGGCGAAGGCGTTCACGATCGACGCCGATGCGGGCCTCGAAGCGTTCGCGTTCGGCCCCGGAGCGACCGGCATGACATGGACGGCCGAGGCGAAGAACGCCGTCGTCGTCATCGACGGCATCACCGTCGAGCGGCCGACGAACAGCATCTCGGACCTCGTCTCCGGCCTGAAGCTCGATCTTCTGAAGGTCACCGATGGCCCGGTGACGATCTCCAGCGACTATGACGCCGCCACGCTGAAAACGGCGGTCGGCAACTATGTCGATGTCTACAACCAGCTCGTCTCGATGCTCGCGGAGGAAACCCGACCCGGCAAGGACGGGGCGGCCGCGGGCGCGCTCGCGGGGGACCGCACGACGCGCGACCTCAAGCGGATGCTCGCCGACCTCAGCACGAAGATGCTGCTGACGGACGGCGGCGGGCCTTCGAGCCTCGCCGAGATCGGCATCAAGACCAACCGCGACGGCACGCTCAGCATCGACGACGCGATGCTGACGAAGGCAGTGACCGACCATCCGGGCCGCGTCCACGACATGTTCGTGCCGGGGCAGACCAGCAGCTCGCCGCTCGTCGAGATCGCGAGCAGCCTCGGCGCGGCGAAGCCGGGCACCTACGCCGTCACCGACATCGTCGCGGCGACCTCCGGCAGGCTCTCCGGCGCGGCGGCGCCTTCGGCGTTCGACGTGCCGGTCATCGACGCGGCGAACAGGAGCTTCACCGTCACGCTCGACGGCCGCACCTCGCTCACTATCAACCTGCCCGAGGGCAGCTACGCGAGCGGCGCCGCGCTCGCCGCCGCGTTCCAGACCGCGATCAACGACGATTCGGTGCTGAAGTCGTTCGGCCTGTCGCTGACCGCCGCGTGGGACGGATCGGCGTTCACCTTCACCTCGAAGGGCGTGGGCAGCACGTCGGGCGTCACCATCGTCGGCCTTGACGGCGCGCTCGCCGCGACGCTCGGCCTCGACGTGCCGACCGCCATCGCGGGCACCAATGCGTCCGGCAAGATCGGCGGCGTCGACGCCATCGGCATCGGCAACCGCCTGATCGCGGCGTCGTCCTCGGCGGCGTCGGGGCTTGCCGTCAACATTCTCGGCGGCGTGTCGTCGTCGACGGTGGTCGTGCGCTCGACCGTCGCGGGCCTCATCGCCGACATGCAGAAGCAGCTTGCCGCGTCCGGCGGCGGCTTCACGACGACGTCGGAGCGGCTGGCGAAGGAAGCCAAGGCCATCGCCGAGGAGCAGGACCGCGTCGAGGCGCGCAGCCTCGCGCTCGAGGAGCGGCTCACGATCCAGTTCGCGGCGATGGAGCGCGCCATCGCCGCCTTCAACAGCACGCAGGCGTATATGAAGCAGCAGATCGACCTCTGGACGCGGGATCTCGGCTGATGATGCAGGCCATGCGCGCGCGGCAGCAGTATGCCGCCATCGACACCGCCACCCGCACCGAGCAGGCGAGCCCGCACCGCCTGATCGAGATGCTGTACGACGAGCTGCTCTCCGCGCTCCGGCAGGCGGAGATCGCGGTCGAGCGCGGCGACCTCGGCATGAAGAGCAGCCGGATCAGCCGTGCGCTCTCCATCCTGCACGGCCTCGAATCGAGCCTCGATTTCAATCGCGGCGGGCCGGTCGCCGAATCGCTTTCGTCGGCCTACGCCTACCTCCGTCAGGAGACCATCGCCGCCGGCCGCGACAATGATTCGCGGCGTCTCGCCGCCGCCACGGAGGCCGCTGCCGGCCTTGCCGACGCCTGGCGGCAGATTCGTCCGTGACGGCGATCCCGGCGCTTCTCGGCGACATCGAATCGCTGTCCGGCATGACCGCGCACGCCGCCGCGGGCGGCGACTGGACCGCGGTCGAACGCTACGAGACGGTTCGCCTCGCGCTTGTGAAGACGCTGTCGGGGCTCGCCGCCGATCCGGCGCTGCGCGCCGAGGCGCTGGCGGCGCTGCGTCAGGCCGAATCGCATTCGGTGACGATCGGCCACGCCATCGCGGTCGGCCGCCGCGCGCACGACCGCAGCGCCCAGATGCTGCGCCAGTCCGGCACCGCGCGCAGGCTCTACGGGAAAACGCGCACCGCCTGAAGGGCTCCGGAATAGCGCGTCAAATCGCTCAGGCCGGAGCGAAAATGGTGGATTTCGAGAACCGGCGCGTAGCGGACTTTGTGTCCATGAGCACCGGAAGCGCAGAAAGCTGCCGTTTGCAGCCCGGCATCAGCGATTTGACGCGCTATTCTAGGCGACGGCGCGTTCGCCGCGGCCGATCTGGTACTTGCGCATCTTCTCGATGAGCGAGGTGCGTTGCAGGCCGAGGACGCGCGCGGCGTCGGCGACGATGTCGCCGCTCTGTTCGAGCGCGGCGTGGATCAGCGACTGTTCGAGCTTGGCGACGAGCGCGCGCATGTCGCAGCTTCCGGCGCCGAGAAGCGCGCGCGGGTCCATGTCGAGGCTGTTGCCGTAGGGACGCAGCGGCACAACCGCAGCTTCCGGCAGGCGCGTGTCGGCCTCTTCCTCGGAAACCGTGGTCGCTTCCCAGAGCGCGGCGTCCTCGTTCGGCAGCGCGCGGCGGTCGAGCGCCGCACCGAGCAGCAGCTCGACATCGCCGACGCCGATCTCGCCCTCGCCGAACAGCACGACCGCGCGCTCCACGACGTTGCGGAGCTCGCGGATGTTGCCCGGCCAGCCGTGCTGGCACAGCGCGCGCAGCGCTGGGGCGTCGAAGCGCAGCTTCGCGCCCGCCTGCTTCAGGAAGTGCGCGACCAGCATCGGGATGTCCTCGCGGCGGTCGGCGAGCGCCGGCAGGTGCAGCGGGAAGATGTTGAGGCGGTAGAACAGGTCCTCGCGGAAGCGGCCCTCGCGCACCTCCTCGGCGAGATTACGGTTGGTCGCGGCGATCAGCCGGACGTCGACGGTTACGTGGCCCTTCGCGCCGACCGGCTCGATCTGTCCGGTTTGCAGCGCGCGCAGCAGCTTCACCTGAGCGTCGAGCGGCAGTTCGCCGATCTCGTCGAGGAAGAGCGTGCCGCCGTCCGCCTCGCCGAAGCGGCCGACGTGCTTTTCCACGGCGCCCGTGAACGCGCCTTTCTCATGGCCGAACAGCACCGATTCGACGAGGTTCGCAGGGATGGCGCCGCAGTTGACGATGACGAGCGGCTTGTCCTTGCGCGGCGAGGCGGCGTGGACCGCCTGCGCGACGACCTCCTTGCCGACGCCGCTTTCGCCCTCGACGAGGATCGGCACGTTCTTCTGCGCCGCCTTCTCGGCCACCGCGAGCGCGGCGCGGAAGCCCGCGTCGCTGCCGACGATCTCGGCGAAACCAAGGGAGTCGGGCAGCTTCTCGGTCAGCGGGCGGAGTTCGCCGCCGGGTGACTTGTGATCGAGCGCGCTTGCAAGCGCGCGGGTGATGCGGTCCGGGCTCGCCGGTTTCAGCAGGAAATCGCTCGCGCCCGCGCGCATCGCCTCGACGGCGGTGGAGACGCTTGAATGGGCGGTCAGCATGATGACGGGAAGCTGCGGGAATTGCGGGCGCAGTTCGCGCAAAACCTCGATGCCGGTCTTGCCCGGCATGTTGTAATCGAGAATCACCGCGTCGATGGACTTGCCGTGCGCGCCCGTCAGCAGGTCGAGCGCGGCCTCGCCATGCCCCGCCTCGAGCGTGGCGTAGCCGGCCCGCGCCGCCACGGTCTCCGTGATGCGCCGCTGGCTCGTTTCGTCGTCCACGATAAGGACGGTCTGTTTCGCCACGTCCCTGCTTTCGCTCGCTTAAATTGACCCGAATGTCTCGATACGGCACAGTTTCTTTCGATCGCGTTAAGATCAGCTTCTGCACGCCCGCGCATATTTTGCTTCACACCGGGGCGCGGGTTGTTATGAACGGGCCGAATTCAGGTCCGGATGGGGGACGTACATATGGCGCAAAACAGCTCGTACACCGACAAGGCGATGAAGGATCACGCCAAGACCTACGCGGGTTTCCTTGCAATGCTGAAGTATGGCACGGCCGCGATCGTGCTCGTGCTGCTCGGCATGCTCGTTTTCCTCTACAACTAGCCGTTCCGTGACACAGCCGGTCCGTATCGCGGTCCTCCTTGAGACCGCCGATTTTGAGCGCCGCGTCGCTGCAAGCCCCGAGACGGTGAAGAAGTTCATCGCTCTGGGCGCGAGCGTGGCCGTGGAAGCAGGCGCTGGCCTCGCCTCGGGGATCGCTGACGCGGATTACGCGGCGGCGGGCGCGGAGGTGGGCGACCGTGCCGCGGTGCTGAAGAACGCGGGCATCGTGCTCGGCGTGCAGGCGCCGGAGCCATCGGCGCTCGCAGGGGCTGCACCCGGTGCGCTCGTGGCGGCGATGCACGCGCCCGCAGCGAACCCTGATCGGGCAAAGGCCTATGCCGCGGCGGGCTACGAGGCGCTCGCCATGGAGCTGATGCCGCGCATCACGCGTGCGCAGTCGATGGACGTGCTCTCCTCACAATCGAACCTCGCCGGATACAAGGCAGTGCTCGACGCCGCGGCGGAATACGGCCGCGCCTTCCCGATGATGATGACGGCGGCGGGTACGGTCTCGGCCGCCAAGGTGTTCATCATGGGCGTCGGCGTCGCGGGCCTCCAGGCGATCGCAACGGCGCGGCGGCTCGGCGCGCAGGTCTCGGCGACCGACGTGCGCTCGGCGACCAAGGAGCAGATCCTCTCGCTCGGTGCGAAGCCGATCTTCGTCGAGGCCGTGAAGGGCATCGAGGGCGAAGGCTCGGGCGGTTACGCCACCGAGATGTCGGACGAATACAAGGCCGCGCAGGCCGAGCTCGTGTCGTCGCACATCGCGAAGCAGGACATCGTCATCACCACCGCGCTCATTCCCGGCCGCGCTGCGCCGCGCCTCGTCAGCGACGCGCAGCTCGCCACGATGCGTCCCGGCAGCGTCATCGTCGACCTCGCGGTCGAGGCGGGCGGCAACGTGGAAGGTGCGGTGGCGGGCGAGATCGTGGTGAAGCACGGCGTCAAGATCGTCGGGCACCGGAACGTGCCGTCGCGCCTCGCCTCCGACGCCTCGCTGCTCTACGCGCGCAATCTGTTCAACTTCCTGTCCGCGTTCTGGGACAAGGAAACCAAGGCGCCCGTGCTTCCCGACGACGACGAGATCGTGAAGGGCGTGCGGCTGACCAAGGACGGCAAGGCCGTGCATCCGGTGCTGGATGCGGCTCAGGGGGGCTAGTCACATGGACTTCATCTCGATCCTGTCGATCTTCGTGCTGGCGTGCTTCGTCGGCTACTACGTGGTCTGGTCAGTCACCCCGGCGCTGCACACGCCGCTGATGGCGGTGACGAACGCGATCTCGTCCGTCATCATCGTCGGTGCGCTGATCGCGAGCCTGTCCGCGGGTTCGGGCATCGCCAAGTGGCTCGGCCTCGTCGCGGTGGCGCTCGCCAGCGTCAACATCTTCGGCGGCTTCGCGGTCACGCAGCGGATGCTCGCCATGTACAAGAAAAAAGAGAAGAAGGGCTAAGCACCGATGGAACACGCCGTCGCTGCGCTCCCGGCCTGGGCGCTTCTTGCCTACCTCGTTTCCGGGGTCCTCTTCATCCTCGCCCTTCGGGGCCTGTCCTCGCCCGAGACGAGCCGCGCGGGCAACCGCAACGGCATGATCGGCATGGGCATTGCCGTCGCCACGACGCTCGCCACGCACGAGATCGCCTCGCTGCCGGAGATCGCGGCCGCGATCATCCTCGGCGGCGGCATCGGCTTCGTCGTCGCGCGGCGCATCGCCATGACGGCGATGCCGCAGCTCGTCGCGGCGTTCCACAGCCTTGTCGGTATGGCTGCGGTGCTGGTGGCGGCGGCGGCGTTCCTCAACCCGCAGGCGTTCGGAATCGCGGGCGCGGACGGCGAGATCTTCGCGGTCAGCCGCATCGAGATGGGGCTCGGCATCGCCATCGGCGCGATCACCTTCTCGGGCTCCGTCATCGCGTTCCTGAAGCTGAACGGCAACATGTCGGGCGCGCCGATCCTGCTGCCGCTCCGGCACGTCATCAACCTCGGCACGCTTGCGGCCATCCTAGGCCTCGTCGCCTATTTCGTCACCGATCAGAGCCCGTGGGTGTTCTGGACGGTGACGGGCCTCAGCTTCCTCATCGGCTTCCTGCTCATCATCCCGATCGGCGGCGCGGACATGCCGGTCGTCGTCTCGATGCTGAACAGCTATTCGGGCTGGGCGGCGGCGGCGATGGGCTTCACGCTCCAGAACACGGCGATGATCATCACCGGTGCGCTCGTCGGCTCGTCGGGCGCGATCCTCAGCTACATCATGTGCCGCGCGATGAACCGCAGCTTCATCAGCGTCATCGCCGGCGGCTTCGGCGCCGAAGCCGGTCCGACAAGCGCTGCCGCCGCCATCGACCGGCCGTGGAAGCGCGGTTCCGCCGAGGACGCGGCGTTCCTGATGCAGAATGCCGAGAAGGTCATCATCGTGCCGGGCTACGGCATGGCGGTGGCGCAGGCGCAGCACGCGCTGCGCGAGATGGCCGACAAGCTCAAGGCCAACGGGGTGGAGGTCA
>JACFNY010000095.1 GCA_019454625.1 Sphingomonadaceae bacterium | reverse complement strand
CTCGATGACCTTGAAGTCCACGCCCGCACGCGTCATCTCGCCGAGATGGTCGAGCGTGATGTAGCTCGATGATCCGGTGTTATAGAGACGGCGGTTGGCGTATTTCTTGATGATGATCGGGTCGGATTTGGTTTCTTCGTCGGACATGAACGACCTCGATGCTGCGGGTGCGAAAACCATAGCACGCGGCAATGCTGCGCAGCAACACACGGTGTCGGATACCGCGGCCGCGCCGCGCGGTCCGCATCCGTTGCCGCTGTTCCTCGATCATGCGCGGCAGGCGATCGGCGACGACCGGGCGCGCATGGACCGGTTCCTCGCCGGCCTCGCCGCCTATCAGCGCTTCGGCTGGCGGCGCGATCTCGCGGAGATGCCCGTGGCCGCGTCGGCGGGCAGCGCCGTGCTGCGCGACTACGGCGGCGGCGGGCGCCCGGCGGTGGTCGTGCCGTCGCTCGTCAACCGCGCCGACGTGCTCGACCTGACGGCGGAACGCTCGCTGCTGCGTTACCTCGCGGCGCGCGGCGTGCGGCCACTGCTGGTCGACTGGCAGTCGCCGGGCGCGGCGGAGGCCGGGCTCTCGGTGGGCGGGTACGTCACCGAACGGCTGCGGCCGTTGCTCGACGCGATAGGAGAGCCGCTCGACCTCGTCGGCTACTGCCTCGGCGGCACGATGGCGCTCGCCGCCGCGCCGCACCCCCTTGTGCGCCGCGTGGCGACGATCGCCGCGCCGTGGGACTTCGCAGGCTATCCGGAGACGCGGCGGCAGGACCTCGTCCGCTACTGGCGACGCCTCGCACCATCGCTTCCCGCGCTCGGCGGGATGCCGATGGACCTCGTCCAGCCGGCCTTCTGGTCGCTCGACCCGGCGGGCGCGGTCGCGAAGTACGAGCGCTTCGCGGGCCTCGACCCGGCCTCGAAGGAGGCGCGGCTGTTCGTCGCGGTCGAGGACTGGGCGAACACCGGCCCCGCCCTCACCATCCCCGCCGCGCGCGAGTGCTTCGAGGACTTCTTCGGCGCGAACGTGCCCATCGAGGGCGGCTGGCGCGTCGGCGGCAAGGTCGTGGGTCCGCCCGTGAAACCCACGCTCAACATCGTCTCGCGCAGCGACCGGCTGGTGCCCGCGATCGCGGTCGAACCGTTCGGCGAGACTCGGCTGATCGACGCCGGGCACGTGGGGATGATGGTCGGCACGAACGCGCGCGCGCAGCTCTGGCAGCCGCTCGCCGATTGGCTGATGGCCTGAAGCGCACTACATAGGCCGGGAAATTCGAAAAAAGGATTCCCGCATGGACGCAGTCATTGTCGCCGCCAAGCGCACGCCGGTCGGCAGCTTTCTCGGCAGCTTCGCCAGCACCCCCGCGCACGAGCTGGGGCGCATCGCCATTTCCGCAGCGCTCGCCGAGGCGGGCGTGGGCGCGGAGGACGTGTCGGAGGTCATCCTCGGGCAGGTGCTGACGGCCGCGCAGGGCCAGAACCCGGCGCGGCAGGCGGCCATCGCGGCGGGCATCGCCAAGGAGACGCCCGCGTGGAGCGTCAACCAGGTGTGCGGATCGGGCCTGCGCGCCGTCGCGCTCGCCGCGCAGGCGATCCAGAACGGCGACGCCAGCGTGATGATCGCGGGCGGACAGGAATCGATGAGCCTCGCCCCGCACGCGCAGCACCTGCGCGCCGGGCAGAAGATGGGCGACATCGCGTTCGTCGACACGATGATCAAGGACGGCCTCTGGGACGCCTTCAACGGCTATCACATGGGCATCACCGCCGAGAACCTCGCCGAGAAGTACCAGGTGGACCGCGCGACGCAGGACGCGTTCGCGGTCGCCTCGCAGAACAAGGCCGAGGCCGCGCGCGCCGTCGGGCGCTTCCGGGACGAGATCGTCCCCGTGACGATCAAGGGCCGCAAGGGCGACACCGTCGTCGATCAGGACGAATATATCCGCGCGGGCGCCACCATCGAGGCCATTCAGGGCCTGAAGCCCGCCTTCAAGAAGGACGGCACGGTGACGGCGGCGAACGCCAGCGGCCTCAACGACGGCGCGGCGGCGCTGGTGCTGATGTCCGCGGACGCGGCGGCGAAGCGCGGCGCGAAGGTGCTGGCGCGCGTCGCATCGTGGGCGAGCGCGGGCGTCGACCCCGCCTACATGGGTATCGGCCCGGTCCCCGCCTCGAGGAAGGCGCTGGAGAAGGCCGGGTGGAGCGTCGGCGACCTCGACCTCATCGAGGCCAACGAGGCGTTCGCGGCGCAGGCGCTGTGCGTGGGGCAGGAACTCGGTTTCGATCCCGAAAAGCTCAACGTCAACGGCGGCGCCATCGCCATCGGCCACCCGATCGGCGCGTCGGGCGCCCGCATCCTGACGACGCTGCTCCACGAGATGCAGCGCCGCGATGCGAAGAAGGGCCTCGCGACGCTGTGCATCGGCGGCGGCATGGGCATCGCCCTGTGCGTGGAGCGGTAGGGCCGGCGCAACAATGAGGCCGGGCCTCGACGCGCTGAGGGCCTATTACGCGGGCGCGGACGGGCGCAGGACGGCGCGGCTGCTCGCGCAGATCGTCGCCCCTGCCGTCCGCACCGACGCCTCGGCGCGGCTGCTCGCGCTCGGCTATCCGGCGCCGCTGCTGCAAGGCCTCGACCCCGCGCGCGTCGAGCGGCTGTGCATGGTGATGCCCGCCGACCAGGGCGCGCGGGCGTGGCCGCGGCGGGGACCGTCGTGCGCGGTGAGCGCGCGCGAGACCGAACTGCCGTTCGTGGAGGCGCTGTTCGATCAGGCGCTGCTGGTCCACGCGCTCGAATTCGCCGATCCGCCGAAGCTGCTGCGCGAGCTGTGGCGCGTACTCGCCCCGGCGGGGGAACTCATCCTGATCGCGCCGAACCGCGCGGGCGTGTGGACGCACTTCGAATCGACGCCGTTCGGACAGGGGCAGCCCTACGGCCGGAACGGCCTTGGCGCCTTGCTGCGCGAGGCGATGTTCGAGCCGGTCGCGTGGAAGACGGCGCTCGTGGCGCCGCCGGTGCGCGGCCTCAAGTGGCTGGACCGGCCGCTAACGCGGCTGCTGCCCGCGCTCGGCGGCATCCACTTCGTGCTTGCAAGGAAGACGGACGGTCTTGCCGTCAGCCCCGTGGGCCGCGCGCGGCGCGCGTCACCCGCAAAAGCCGCCGCTCGGCAGCCAGCTCCGGACTTGCCGCGCGAACCCCATCGACGAGCGCCGCCCCGGCCATGAGCACGGCGAGCAGGCAGGCCGCGTAGAGCGCCCAGCCGAACGCGCCGGGGTAGGCTTCGAGATAGGCGTTGCCGCGCAGCGCCGCGCCGAGACCGAGGGCATAGACGATCACACCAGCCTCGAAGCCGTTGGTGATCCTGAAGAGCCGTCCGATGCGACGCAGCATACGCATGGCGTATTGATAGCATCCGAGCCGGAGCGGCCAAGGCGAAATTTACGATTTGTTAACTTTTGGGCCGCTCTCACCGACTTCGCCTACGCCGCCTGCGGCGGCGAAGGCTTCGCATCCTCTCCCATCAAGGGGGAGGAATCAACGAACCGGTTGTGCCAGTCCCGCTCGATGCGGCGGGAGGCGAGCCAGAGGAAGGCGGCGGCGAGGAGGTAGAAGCCGAGGCCGGTGAGGATGGCGTAGCGGAGCGATTCGTCGCCGAAGCGGCTGCCGTAGAGGTCGGAGACGGCGCCGAAGAAGAGCGTCCCGGCGCCGATGCCGAGGAGGTTGTTGACGAAGAGGAAGCAGGCCGAGGCGGTCGTGCGCATCGTCGGCGGCACGAGGCCCTGCACGGCGTTGACGACGGGGCCGAGCCACATCAGCGCGAGCGCCTGCGGCACGAGGAACAGCACGAACGCGAACGCCAGCGACGATTGCAGGATGCCCGCGGCATAGAAGGGCACCGCCACCACGAAGGCGGCGGCGGGCACGAGCACGTAGGCCCGCTTGCTGGCGCGGCCGAGCCGGTCGCCGAGCCAGCCGCCCGCCCAGACCCCGGCGATGCCGCCCACGAACAGGATGGCGCCCATGTACCAGCCGTTCTCGACGAGGCCGAGGCCGAGGCTGCGTCCGAAATAGGAGGGCAGCCAGAACATGAGGCCGTAGCCGCACATCGAGCTGCACGACGCGCCGAGCGAGATGAACCAGAACGTCGGCTTGCCGACCACGGTGGCGAGCACGCGCCCGACCGGCGGGCGCTCCGCCGCCGGGGGATCGTAGCGGCCGCGCTCGGGCTCCGGCACGCCGAGCTTGAACACGGGCACGATGAGGAGCCCGGCAAGGCCGACCGCGATGAAGGCGAAGCGCCAGTCGACCGTGCTCGCCACCCAGCCGCCGAGCACGACGCCGAGCGCCGAGCCGACCGGGATGCCGAACGAGAACACGGCGAGCGCGCGGGCGCGCTGCTCCGGCGGGAAATAGTCGGCGATCAGCGAATAGGAGGGCGCGACGCCGCCCGCCTCCCCCACCCCGACGCCGAGCCGCGCGAGGAAGAGCTGCCAGAAGTTCGCGGCAAGGCCGCACGCCGCCGTGAACAGGCTCCAGAGGCCGAGCGAGACGGCGATGATCGTGCTGCGGCTCATCCGGTCGGCGGCGATGGCGATGGGGATGCCGAGGCCCGAATAGAAAAGCGCGAAGGCGAGCCCGCCCATCAGGCCGAGCTCGGTGTCGCTGAGGCCGAGGTCCGCCTTGATCGGCCCGGCGAGGATGCCGATGATCTGCCGGTCGATGAAGTTGAACGTATAGACGAGCAGAAGAAGCCCCAGTACGCGCGTTCGCATACCGGGGCCGAGGTCGGGGGTGGAGGAACCGTTCAGAACTTGTACCCGGCCGTGACGAACACCTGCCGCGGATTACCATAATATGCCGTGAGCACGCCATCGGCGCCGAGCGTCGGGATGAGCGCGCCCTCCGGCGTGCGGTTGTACGCGCCCGTATCCAGATTCTGGCTCAGGAACACGTAGCCCGACGTGATGTACTTCTTGTTCAGGATGTTCTTGCCGTGGACGCCGAGGCTGAAGCGGTCGCCCTCCGACGACCAAACGAGGCTCGCGTCCCAGAGTGCATAGCCCTTCTGGTCGAGGCCCGGCGCGGGCAGCTCGAACTGGTAGGTCTTGCTGCGGTAGGAAAGCGTGGTGCCGGCATGCAGCGTGCCCGACGAGACCGGCACTTCGTAGGCGAGCGTGCCCGACGCCGTCCACTTCGGCGTGTTCTGGAAGTTGCGGCGGTCGGCGACGTCGATGCCGCGGCTGTCGATGAAGCGCTTGTAGTCGGCGTTGATGTAGCCGAGCGCCCAGTTGAAGCTGAGCTGATCGTCCGATGCGCCGAAGCTCTCCGCGAGCACCGCGCTCCCCTCGAACTCGATGCCCTGGATGCGCGCCTTGCCGGCGTTCGTCGTCACGCCGATGAAGGTCTGCTGGCCACCGATGACGGTGCCGACCGAGCCGGGGATCTGCACGTCCTTGTAGTCGGCGTGGAACGCCGCGAGGCTGAAGCGGACGCGGCGGTCGAACAGCGACGCCTTCCAGCCGATCTCGTAGCTGTCCACCGTCTCCGGCTCGAACGAGATGAAATCGAAGATCTCGTCGTAGGAGCGCACGCCGTCGCCGTTCGTGTCCGGCGCCGCGGTGCTGACGCCGCGCGGATCGAAGCCGCCGCCCTTGAAGCCCTTCGAATAGCTCGCATAGAGGTTGTGATCGGGATTCGGCTTGAAGCTGATCGAGGCGCGCGGCGTGAACTCCTTGAAGTTCGCCGTGCCCTTGAAGTCGGACTGCAAGGCGAACAGCGTGCCGCCGCCGCCGAAGTACGGCGACCCGCCGCCGATGAAGACCTGCCGCAGGATCGTGGATGTGCGCTCGTCCCACGTGTAGCGGCCGCCGACGGACAGGCTGAGCTGTTCGCTGAAATCGTAGGTGAAATCACCGAAGATCGCGAACGTCTCCGTATCGACATCGCCGAAGGTGAGCGCGGTGACGGTGGCGGGCAGGCGCACGTCGAACGCCGTCCGTGCGTTCGCATCGAGGAAATAGCCGCCGATGAGGCCGCTGAACGCGCCGTTCTGGTACAGGAACTGGATTTCCTGCGAGAGCTGCTTGTTGTTGTATGTCGCGGGCACGTCGACATCGACCGCGGGCAGCGCGTCGAAGTCGATCGGCGTGCCGCTGTCGTCCTTGCGGTAGGAGGTGATGCTGCGCAGCGTGACGTAGTCGGAGGGGTTCGCCTCGACGAACAGCGCAGTGCCCCACGCCTTCACCTCCTGCTTCGGATCGTCGAGACCGCCGCGGCTGTCGTAGACGTCGCCCAGCACCGGCGTGCCGCTGGCGATGCCCGCGATCAGGCGGTGGCCGCCACGCGGGTTGCTCTTGTCCTTGGTGTAGTCGCCCGAGAGACGGACGAAGACGCCGTCGCCGTGGACCTCGGCAGTGGCGCGGCCCGCCCAGATGTCCTTGTTGTAGTTGTCGTCGCCCGTGGTGAGGTTCTTGCCGAAGCCGCCGCGGCTGAGCCGCGCGACCGACCCGCCGAGGCGGAGCGTGCCGTCGCCCACGGGGATGCTGCCGGTGACGACGAGATCGGCCTGCTCGTCCGTGCCGAGCGCGCCGCGCAGGCGCAGCATCGGGTCGGCATCGAGCTTCTTCGTGACGTACTTGACCGCGCCGCCGATGGTGTTGCGGCCGTAGAGCGTGCCCTGCGGGCCGCGCAGCACCTCGATGCGCTCGACGTCGTAGATGTCGAGCACAGCGGCCTGCGGGCGGTTGAGGTACACGTCGTCGAGATAGAGGCCGACGCCCGCCTCGAAGCCCGCCACCGGGTCCTGCTGGCCGACGCCGCGGATGAAGGCGGTGAGCGTGGTGTTGGTGCCGCGCGAGACTTCCAGCGTCACATTGGGGGCGCTTTCGCTGATCTCGGTGATGTCGAGCGCGCCCTGCCGCTCGAGCGCTGCGCCGCTGATCGCCGTGACGGCGATCGGCACGTCCTGAAGGCTTTCCTCGCGGCGGCGGGCGGTGACGACGATCGCGTCGTCGAAGGTCTCGCTGACGGCGGTGTCCTGCGCGAACGCGGGAAGCGGCGCGAAAGCCGCAAGCGCGGTCGTGGCGACAAGAACGGAATGAATCGAAATGCTGCGCATTTTTCCTCCCCAACGGCGATAGGTTCCAGGCTCGACGACCTGTGTTGACTGCTCCAATACTGAAAGTTGAACCACCTTTCAAATTGATTTATGGGATCGGGAAAGAATGAAGGGGAGGACGATGGCAACCGATGCAAATCCGCAACAGGGCGAGCGCGAACCGCGAACCGCGCGCGGGCGGCGCACGCAGCGCGCCCTGCTCGACGCGGCGGCCGTCGAATTCGGCGAGAAGGGCTTCCACGAGGGGTCGATCAGCGGGATCACGCGCCGCGCGGGCGTGGCGCTCGGCAGCTTCTACACCTACTTCGAAT
>JACFNY010000094.1 GCA_019454625.1 Sphingomonadaceae bacterium | reverse complement strand
CGAGAACCGGAGCGGAGCGTACTAAAGGTACGTGAGCACCGGAAGCGCAGAAAGCCGCCGTTTGCAGCCCGGCATCGGCGGAATGGCGATCGGTCCTAACGGAGCCTCAGCGACTGCGCGGCGTGCCGGAACGTGGCGTCGCGCGCCACGGTTTCGAAGCGGTCGATATGCGGGCGCAGGCGCGCCTGCCACGGGTCGCCGAGCCTGTCGACGACGCCGACCATCGCTTCCAGCCGCCGCAGCTGCGCCAGCCCGTTCGAGCGGGCGAGGAGCGCGAGCACGCCGTCGATGACCCCGAGAAGCCGCAGCGCCTCCGCCGCCGAGCGGCCGTATTCGCCGCCCACCGCGTCGAGCAGGTCCTCCACCGTCACCGCCGCACGCGCGGTGATGCGGTCGAGCGAGCCGTGCAGGAAGGCGATCGGGGTTTCCGGCGCGCCGCTCCGCGCGAGGCTTTCGCGCGCCGCGACCCGCACGTGCGGCGGCAGTCCGGCGAACGGCCCCTTCATCCAGTGATCGAGCCGCGCGCGGAAGCGGTCGAAGCCCACGCCCTTCACGAGGAAATCGTCCACGCCCGAGGCGACCCCCGCCTTGATCAGTTCGGCGGTGTCGTCGGCGCTCATCAGGATGATGGGAAAGCTCTTGAGGCCCCGCTCCATGATGCGCTCGGCGAGCGCGTAGCCCGAAAGGCCGGGCATGTTGAGATCGGTGACGAGCAGCGACGGCTCCTGCTGGGCGACGCGCTTGAACGCGGCTTCGGCGTCGCCGAACAGCGTCGCGCGGTAACCGGAGGCTTCAACCGCGCGGCCGTAGAGTTTGGCGACAAGCCGTTCGTCGTCGACGAGGATGACCTCCGCCGTCACCGGCCTAGCCCGTGAGGCCGGTCGCCGCGGCGAGGCCGAGGAAGAACAGGAAGCCCATCACGTCCGTGGTCATGGTGACGAACACGGGCGAGGAGACCGCCGGATCGACCTCCATCCGGTCGAGCGTCAGCGGCACGAGGACCCCGGCAAGGCCCGCGACGAGGATATTCCCGATCATCGCCGCGGCGATGACGAGGCCGAGGTGCACGTTGACGAAATAGAGCCCTGCCGCCACCCCGACGAGAAACGCGATCGACGCGCCGTTGATCAGCGCGACGCGGATTTCCTTCAGGATCGTGCGCCGCGTGTTCGCCTCGGTGAGCTGGTCGGTGGCGAGCGCGCGCACCGTCACCGCCATCGTCTGCGTCGCGGCGTTGCCGCCGAGCGCCGAGACGATCGGCATCAGGATGGCGAGCGCGACCATCTTCTCGATGGTGCCTGCGAAGAAGCCGATGACGACGGAGGCGATGATCGCGGTGCCGAGGTTGACGACGAGCCAGCGCAGCCGCGTGGACACGATCTCGCGCACGCTGTCGTTGATGTCGCCGTCGCCGGCGCCCGACAGGCGGAGGATGTCCTCGTCCGCCTCTTCCTGGATGATGTGGACGACGTCGTCGACGGTGATGACGCCGACGAGGCGCCCGGAGGCATCGACGACCGCCGCCGAGATCAGCGCGTATTTCTGGAAGCGCAGCGCCACCTCTTCCTGGTCCATGTCGACCGGGATCAGCGTCTGCTCGCGCTGCATCACGTCGCTGACGAGCAGGTTGCGCGGCGAGCGCAGCACCAGCGACAGCCGCATCGTGCCGACGGGCTTGTGCGACGGATCGACGACGAAGATCTCCCAGAAGTCGCTGGTCACGTCGTCGCCGGCCTGCCGCAGGAAGTCGATGACCTGTCCGACCGTCCAGTATTCGGGCACCGCGCTGCATCAGGCGTCCGGCGGACTCCTCCGGATAGCCCAGCGCCTCCTCGATGGCGGCGCGTTCGTTCGCGGGCAGCGACCGGAGGACCTCGGCCTGGTCCTCCTCGTCCATGTCCTCGATGATGGCGACCGCGTCGTCGGTCTCCATCTGCGTGACGACGTCGGCGACCTGCCCCGGATCGAGCACGTCGATCAGCTGCTCGCGCACGACGTCGTTCATTTCGGAGATGACGTCGGCGTCGAGCACGTCGCCGAGCGCCGCGGCGAGCGGCTGGCGCTCGTCCGGCTCCACCTGCTCGATGAGGTCGGCGATGTCGGCGGGGTGCAGCGGCTCGGCGAGTTCCTGCACGCGCGCGGAATCGCCGGCCGCGAGCGCCTCCGTCACCTCGTCGACGAACGCGCCCGTCAGCCGGTTGTCTTCCAGCGCCTCGCGGGGCGCCGGGCCCTGATCCTTATCGTCGACCTCGTCGGACATGCCGCCGCTTATAGCGCGCGGGGGTTACATTTCCATCGTAAGGCGCCGTCCGCAGGGCGATGCGAACGCTTTTTCATCAGCGGGTTCGTCAGGCCGTCATCGCGGCGCGGAAACGGCCGCCGCATGCGGGCGCCGCGGCCCACGCCTTCTCGTGGAAAAAGAAGGCGACGGCGTTCACCATCGGCTCGATGAGCGCGATGCCTCCGGCGATGGCGATCGAGCCGGTCAGCAGGTAGGCGACCGTAAACCCGATCGTCAGGTGCAGCGCCAGATAGGTGCCGGTCTTGGCGAGATCGCGGGACATCACGAGGCTCCTTTTCACGAACCCTATATTGCGATTGATTCTCAATAATGAAAGTGGAAACTTCCGATCAGTCTGATCGAATGTCCGGGAACCGCTCGCCGTTCGGTCCAAGCCGAGGCGAAAATGGCGGATTTCGAGAACCGGAGCGGAGCGTACTTATAGTACGTGAGCACCGGAAGCGCAGAAAGCCGCCATTTGCAGCCCGGCATGGGCCGAACGGCGAGCGGTTCTCAGCGCTTGTCCGCCTTGTGTGCGTACATCGCGCTGTCGGCGAACCGCAGCGCGCCTTCCACGGTTTCTCCGGGCGACAGCACGTGGAGGCCGGCCGAGATCGTGACGGTGAAGCTCTCGCCGCGCAGCCGCACCGGCGCCGCCGCCACGGCCGCGACGATCTGCTCCATCTTCGCCCGCGCCTGCTCGCCGTCGACATGCCGGAGCACGATGGCGAACTCGTCGCCGCCGAGACGCGCCACCGTGTCGGATTCGCGCAGCTTCGCGCGCAGCGTCTCGCCGATGTGGACAAGCGCCGCGTCGCCCGCGAGGTGGCCGTGGACGTCGTTGATCGTCTTCAGCCTGTCGACGTCGACGAAGATCAGCGCCGCGCGGACGCCGTGCCGCCCGACCTCCGCCAGCGTGCGGGCGAGGTCGCGGATCAGCCCGCGCCGGTTGGCGACCGGCATCAGCTCGTCGGATTCGACCAGCCTTTCCAGCTCCTCGATGCGGCGGCGCGCGACCGCGAGCGTCCGGCGCAGCTCCTCCGTTTCGGCGAGGAGCGCCATGAAGGCGTCCCGCAGGTGCTCGGGAAGCGCGGCGGCCGCGACCTGCGCGATGGCGGCGGCGGGCTCGGCTTCGGGAAGCCCGGTCAGCCCGTCCGCCGCTGGCACCGATGCAAGCGCCGCACGCGTTTGCACGCGCCCATAGGCACGTGCCGCGCGTCCGCCTTCGTCGATCCGCGTCATCCTGTTCTCCCGGCCGGTTCCCGGTTCAATCGGCATTCTGCCCATAAAAGAATGTGCGTAAGGTGAACATAGACAGCGAGGCGAGCCGAAAGTAGGTTGCGCCGCTTTCGGGGAAGGACGCGCGGGAAAGCATGTCGGAGACACAGCCGCTGGTCGGCATCATCATGGGCAGCCAGTCCGACTGGGAAACCATGCGCCATGCCGCAGAGACGCTGGAAGCGCTTGAAATCCCACATGAAACCCGCATCGTTTCCGCACACAGGACGCCGGATCGGCTGTACGGCTACGCGCACGGTGCGGCGGCGCGCGGCCTCAAGGTGATCATCGCGGGCGCGGGCGGCGCGGCGCACCTGCCGGGCATGGCCGCCGCCATGACCGCGCTGCCGGTGCTCGGCGTTCCCGTCGAATCGAAGGCCCTCAAGGGCATGGACAGCCTGCTCTCCATCGTCCAGATGCCGGGCGGCATTCCGGTCGGCACGCTCGCCATCGGCAAGCCCGGCGCCATCAACGCCGCGCTGCTCGCCGCCGCCATCCTCGGCACGCACGATGCCGAGGTCCACGAGCGGCTGGTCCGGTGGCGCGCGAAACAGACCGAGGCGGTCGCCGAAAAACCCGAATGATTCCGCCCGGTTCCACCATAGGCATCCTCGGCGGCGGCCAGCTCGGCCGTATGCTCGCGATGGCGGCGGCGAGCATGGGCTACCGCGTCCACATCTTCGCGCCCGAGGCCGAGCTTCCGGCCGGCGACGTCTCCGCCGCCGTCACCCGCGCCGCCTACACCGATCATGCCGCGCTCGCAGCCTTCGCCGCCGCGGTCGATGTCGCAACCGTCGAGTTCGAGAACGTCGACGCCGCGAGCCTCGAGTTCCTCGAATCCCGCGTGCCGACGCGCCCCGGCGCGCGGGCGCTGCGGATCGCGCAGGACCGGCTCGCCGAGAAGGATTTCTTCACCGGCCTCGGCGGCCGCGCCGCGCCGTACCGCGCCGTGTCCTCGCTTGCCGACCTCGAAGCGGCGGTGCGCGAGGTCGGCACCCCCGGCATCCTCAAGACGCGCCGCTTCGGCTACGACGGCAAGGGTCAAGTTCGTATAGATAGCGGCACGTCCCTCGCCGAAGCCTGGGCCGACATCGGCGAGAATCCGTCCGTCTACGAATATTTCGTCAACTTCGACGCCGAGTTCTCGATCCTCCTCGCCCGCGCCGAAGACGGCAGCAGCGTCGTCTACCCCGCACCGCGCAACACCCACGAAAGCGGCATCCTCGCCCTCTCCGAAGTCCCCGCCCCCGCCGCGCTCGCCGGGCATATCGAGAACGCCGCCGCGATGGCGCGCAAGGTCGCGGACGCCCTCGATTATGTCGGCCTGCTGACGCTCGAGTTCTTCGCCTGCGCGGACGGGCCGGTGTTCAACGAGATGGCGCCGCGCGTCCACAACAGCGGGCACTGGACGATCGAGGGCGCGCGCACCAGCCAGTTCGAGAACCACATCCGCGCCATCTGCGGGCTCCCCCTCGGCGAAACCGGGCTCTGCGCGCCGGCGGTGCGGATGCAGAACCTGATCGGCGCGCAGGCGAACGACTGGGCCGCGATCCTCGCCGACCCGCACGCGCATCTGCACCTCTACGGCAAGAGCGAGGTGAAGCCCGGCCGCAAGATGGGCCACGTCACCTGGCTTGAGGACTGAGCCTTTCGAACAGCCACACGCGGATCGCGCTTGAAAGGTTCGTGGTCCGCGCCTCGTCGATCTCGGCGACGAGCGCGTTCACCGAACGTCCCTCCGCCTCAGCCGCCGCGACGAGCGCATCCCAGAACACGGGTTCGAGGCTCACCGAGGTGCGATGCCCGGCAATCGTCACCGAGCGCTTGATGAGTCCCGGCATGCTGTCTCAATACATGTGCTGGCCACCGTTGATCGACAGTGTCGAGCCGGTGACGAAGCCCGCGTCCTCGGCGCAGAGGAAGCCGACGCCCCGCGCGATCTCGCTCGCCTTGCCGAGCCGACCGACAGGAATCTTGGCGACGATCTTCTCGAGCACCGGCTCCGGCACCGCCGCGACCATGTCCGTGTCGATGTAGCCCGGCGCGAGCGCGTTCACGGTGATGCCGAAGCGCGCGCCCTCCTGCGCCAGCGCCTTGGTGAAGCCGTGGATGCCCGACTTGGCGGCGGCGTAGTTGACCTGCCCGTACTGGCCGCCCTGCCCGTTGATCGAGCCGATGTTGACGATCCGCCCGTAGCCGCGGGACTTCATGCCGTCGAATACGGCCTTCGCCATGTTGAAGCAGCCGCCGAGGTTGACGTCGATCACCTCGTCCCAGCTCTTGCGGTCCATCTTCGTGAGCGTGCCGTCGCGCGTGATGCCCGCGTTGTTGACGAGAACGTCGACCGGGCCGAGATCGGCCTCAACCTTGCGAACGCCTTCCTGACAGGCGTCGAAATCCCCGACGTCCCACTTGTAGGTGGGAATGCCCGTGCGCTCCGTGAACTCACGCGCCTTCTCATCGTTGCCGGCGTAGTTCGCGGCGACCTTCATGCCCATTTTCTGGAGTTCGAGGCTGATTGCCTCGCCGATGCCCCGCGAACCGCCGGTGACGATAGCTACGCGACCCATAATGACTCTCCTCCCAAGTGCAATTGGCCGGTACTGCTCGCTTTTTTTCAACTCTGTTGCAATCAATGACCCGATTCGCGCCAACCGGCAAGTTCGCGCTGGGCAAGTCCCGTCAGCATCCGCATTCCGGCCGGTCCCGCATTGAGGCAGCGCAAACAGGCGAAATGCGTTCCACCTGCGTGAAGGAACATTTCGCGCCCCCGGATCGCGATCTCTTCCAGCGTCTCGATGCAGTCGGCGCTGAAACCCGGCGCGATCACAGCCACCTTGCGGACGCCCTCACCCGGCAACGCTTCGAGAGTCCTGTCGAGATAGGGCTTCAGCCATTCCGCCCTGCCGAAACGCGACTGAAACGCCGTGCGGAACCCCGCCTCGTCGCGCCCCAGCGCCTTGCGCAGCAACCGCGCCGTCTTCTGCGCCTGACAATGATAGGGATCGCCGAGCCGGAGCGTCCGTTCGGGCATACCGTGGAACGACGCGACGAGCACGTCCGGCTCGAAATCGAGCGCAGCGAGCGCCGCACCCGCGTCTTCGGCACGCGCGGAAATATAGAGCGGATCATCGTGGTAGGGCGGCAGGAAGCGGACGGCAGGCTGCCAGCGCATCGCCTTCAGGCTCGCGCCGACCTTGTCGACGACCGTCGCAGTCGTCGCCGCCGAGTATTGCGGGTAGAGCGGCATCATGAGGATGCGCGTGCAGCCCGCCGCCCTGAGCGCGTCGAGCCGGTCCGGGATCGACGGATTGCCGTAGCGCATCGCGAAATCGACCGTCACGTCGGGGAGCGCCGCCTGAAGCCCTGCCGCCTGATCGGCGGTGATGACGCGAAGCGGCGAATCCCCCCGCGCGCGGTCCCAGATCGAGGCGTAGAGCGCAGCGCTTTTCGCCGGGCGCGTGTTGAGGATGATACCGCGCAGGATCGGCTGCCAGAGGAGCGCCGGGATTTCGACGACGCGCGGGTCCGACAGGAACTCCTTCAGGTAGCGCTTCACCGCGGCCGCTTCCGGCGCGTCCGGCGACCCGAGGTTGACGGTGAGCACGCCGACTTTCGCGTCGGCGATCGGCGGATGACCCTCCGGCTGCATCAGTAGCGATAGAGTGGAAGGTCGCGCAGGCGCTCGCCGGTCGCCGCAAAGATCGCGTTCACCAGTGCGGGGGCGAGCGGCGGCACGCCGGGCTCGCCGACACCACCCGGCGACGCATCCGATGCCATGATATGCACGTCGATCTCGGGCGCTTCGTCGAGCCGGAGCAGCGGGTAGGAATCGAAGTTCAGCTGCTCCGCCTCGCCGTCTGCGAAGCGGACCTGCCCGTGCAGCGCTGCGGTGAGGCCGAAGATGATC
>JACFNY010000093.1 GCA_019454625.1 Sphingomonadaceae bacterium | reverse complement strand
CCCCTGCGGGCGTCGACGACGTACCGAACGTTGCATAGATGCTGCCGTTGTCCGAATACTGGTACGAGACGTAGACGCGCGGATCGACGGAATCGAACTTCGCGCGCTGCTCCGCGCACGTACCCGGCGCGTACTCGATCAGGCTCGTCCGCTTGTCCTTGAAATAGCGGATGCCGGCGCCGATCGTCAGCCGGTCGAACAGCTTGTACGACGCATCGGCGAACAGCGAGTAGGACTTGGAACTCGATTTCGAGAAATAATAGAGATCGTCGTACAGGACGCCCCCGCCCTCGTAGAGATCGCCGTCGGGTGCGTAGGCATATTCGTAGTCCGCCAGGAATTTGCCGTCGCCCTTGCTGTAGAACGCGCCCAGCGTCCATTCGAAGGGCCCGCCCGAAGACGTCAGCCGCAGTTCCTGGCTGAACTGGTCCGCATCCGCCCAGCGGTCGTCGTTGCCCTCGACGATGCCGTAGGAATAGTTGCCCGGCCGCGGGATGTAGGTGAACGGATACTGGTGGCTGTGCTCGATGTACGTCGTCGCGCTCACCAGCTCCGCGAAGCCCATGTCGTAGCGGAGTTCGAGGTTGTAGATGTCGAAATCGAACTCCTTGGGGATCATCGCCTTGCTGCGGTCCGGCCCGACGTCGACCGTGCGGTCCGGCTCCTCGTAGCCCATGCCGAGCTTCGTGTCGGCGCGGTGGATCTGCACCATGCCTTCGGCGCGGAAGCTGTCGCTCGGCGTCCAGAGCAGCTTGGCGCGGACGTTGATGAGCTCGGTGCCGTTGCCGTTCTTGATCCCGGCTTCCGGCTGGTCGATCCAGCCGCCGCCCTGCTCGTAGGCGCCCGCGATGCGCAGCGCGAGCTGATCCTGCACCAGCGGGAAGTTGAGCACGCCGCTCAGCTTGGTGCCGATCTCGCCGCTGGCGACGTCGAAGACCTCGCCCTCGATCTTGCCTTCGAACCGGCTGGCGTCGGGATCATTGGTCACGAAGCGGATCGTGCCGCCCGCCGAACCCTGCCCGTAGAGCGTGCCCTGCGGGCCTTTCAGCACCTCGACGCGGGCGAAATCGAGCGGAACGGGGCTAAGCTGGTCGTAGCCGGAGAGCGAAAGCGGCGCCTCGTCGAGGTACATGCTGACGAGCGCGCCGGAGCCGGACTGGTTGGCGAGGCCGCGCAGGAAGATCGTGTAGCTGCCGGGGCCGTCCTCGCGCATCGTGAGGCCGGGGACCGCGAACGACAGGTCCTGCACGGTGTCGATGCCGCGCTGTTCGAGATCCTCGCCGCCGAGCACCGCGACCGCCATCGGAACGTCGATGAGACGCTGCTCGCGTTTCTGGGCGGTGACGACGATGACCTGCCCGTTGTCGAGGTCATCCGACTCCTGTGCGTAGGCCGCTGTCGCAGCCAGCATCGCGAATACGGAAACGCCTGCGACGAATGTTGTTCTGGGAACCATTGCTACCCCCTTTTTTGCAGCGGATTATTGATTGAAAAGGCTATGGACAGGCCGATTTCACGGCAGATGCGAAAATCGCGGCAGGCGGTGCAATCCGGGCACCACCCGTGCGCGCGGATTCAGCGGTCGCCGCGCTTCCGCCCGTGCTGCTGCCAGCGTCCGGGATTGATCGTGAGGCCGCCGCGCGCGTCGAAGCGCAGCACGGTCGGGTATCGGCCGGGCACGACATAGTCGCCAGTTTCGGTCGGGATGATCTCGACGGCCGCCTCCTTCGGGATGCCGAACACCCGTCGCTCGCCGACCGCCTGACCGAGCAGCCGTCCGTCTTCCACCTTCAGCTCGAGCTCGGCGAGTGCGCTGAACCGGTATCGGCCCGCGACCTTGCGCAGCGCCGCGGCATCCGTCGCGCGGTGCGGCGGCGCCTCGAACGCCGCCTGCGGCTGCGGCGGCACGGCGCTGAGGATCGCGTCCCACATCACCTCGGAGGTGATCGTGCCGATGTCGAGCAGGCCGATGCGCTTGTCGTCGGCGGGTTCGTACTCGGCCGTGGAGACGGCGTAGAGCACGTCGCCGTCGAATTCGGTCTGGAAGGGCTGGATGCCGCGCGCCATCGACGTGTGCACCTGGATCGCGAGCCGTTTCAGCTCCCACGGCTCCATTTTCTGGTTCACGACGATCAGGCTGATCGTGGTGTTCTTCTTTTCGGACGAAGGGTCCACGCCCGTCCAGCCCGGCTTGCCGCTGTCGGGCGTCCCCGCGAGGATGTCGCGGGTCCTGAACCCTGCGGGCCACGTCTTGTCCGGATAGCAGGCCGCGGTGCGGCCGTCCCGGTCCGTCACGACGCCGAGCGCGTTCACCACCGTGAACGCCGCGATCTTCAGGTCGCCGACCTGCCGGAAGGCACCGCCCTGCCCCGAATGGGCGTTGCATCCGAAAATGCTGCCGCTGACCGCCGACCGGCCCGCACCGTATGCGCCGCGTGGGAACACGCCCGGCACGGCCGCCTTGAGCGCCGCCTGCGCGAGGCGCTTGTCCGGGTAGATCTCGTTCAGGCGGCGGCCGCCGAAATCGTAGATGATCGACCCGACCGTGAGCCCGACATTGTCCCAGTTGCCGCCGCGATAGCCTTCGTCCTTCAGCGCCGTGTTCACCGCCGTCACGGCTTCGAGGCCGTACCAGGAGCCGCCCGAGAAAACGACCGAGTCCAGTTCGGGAAACGGATAGCCGATCCCGAGATATTCGGTGTTCACCGTGCCGGGCCCGCCGCCGCGCACGTCCACGGCCGCCAGGACCTTGCGGTTGAACCGGAAGACGGTGAGCCCGGTCGGCCCGTCCTCGTACTGGCCGGTGCCGATCGTGAAGGCCGGCCAGTCGAAACGCAGCGCGTCCGGCGTGTCGTAGCCGTCGTTGAGCGTCGGCTTCAGCGCGTCCTGCTCCGCCGATTGCGCCTGCACCGGCGACAGCGGCAGCACGGCGGCCAGCGCCGCGATCGCCACACCCCACGCACATATGCCCGATCGCTTCATGTTCATCTCCATCCCGGTGCCTTTGCACTGCAGATTTGCGATGCTGGCTGCGAACGCCAGATGCAAACGCAAAGGCCTGCGTTGCGCGAGGCGCACCACGAAGCGCGGTGATGCGCGGGCACCGGCGGCTGCGCCATTGGCAGCACCGCCGGGCGCGGTGCAATCCTAGACTGCGCGGATAGAGTTGGGGGAGGCAGTATGATGATCAAACCGGCGTTTCGCAGCATGTTGATCGCGGCGACAGCGGCGACCGCAATAGCAGGCGCCGTTTCGGCGCAGGACGCGCCGGAGATCCTGACGTTCCCGGCCCGCGACGTGGCGCTCACGCTCACCGAAGGCACGTGGATGAGCGTCGACGTCAGCCCGGACGGAAAGACGATCCTGTTCGACCTGCTGAACGACATCTATGCGATGCCCGCCGCCGGCGGCGAGGCGAAGGCGATCCTTTCCGGCCCCGCGACCCAGCGCAGCCCCCAGTTCAGCCCCGACGGACGCAGCATCCTGTACCTCAGCGACGAGGACGGCGCGGACAATATCTGGATCGCCGACGCGGACGGCCGCAACGCCCGCCAGATCAGCCGCGAAACGATGGCGATGATCACCGCGCCCTCGTGGTCGCCCGACGGCAGGTCCATCGCGGCAACGAAGACCAGCGCCTCGGTGTCCGACATGCGCACCTCGGAAATCCGGCGCTTCGACGTGGCGGGCGGCGCCGACACGCAGATCGTCGAACCGCCGAGCAGCGGCAAGGACATCCAGGAGCCCCGCTACGCGCCGGACGGCCGGGCGCTCTATTACACGGAGCGCGTGGGCGGCATCCACTATGTCCATCTCAACCCCGGATTGTCGAACTTCGTCATCCGCCGCCGCGACCTCGTCTCCGGCGAGACGGCCGACCTGATTTCCGGCTTCGGCAGCGCCACCAGCCCGCAGGTCTCGCCGGACGGGAAGACGATCGCGTTCATCCGCCGCGTCGGCGCGAAAACCGTGCTCTTCCGCTACGACATCGACACCCGCGCGCAGACCGCCGTCTATCAGGACCTCGATCGCGACCTGCAGGCGGACTATCTGGCGCAGGAGCATTATTACCCGGCGTTCGACTGGTTCCCGGACAATGTCCACGTCGCGATCTGGGGCAAGGGCAAGCTCTACAAGGTAAACATGCGCAGCGGCGCGGCGACCGGGATTCCGTTCCGCGTCACCGCCCGCCACCGCGTCCACGAGACGCTGCGCACCCGGCTCGACCTCGCGCCGGACCGCGTCGAGGCGAAGATCATCCGCCAGATCGCCCCGTCGCCCGACGGCAGGACGCTGGCGTTCCGCGCGCTCGGCGCGTTGTGGCTGCAGGACATGGCGGGCGCCGCGCCGCCGCGGCGGCTGACGAGCGGCACGGGCGCCGAGACCAGCCCCGCATGGTCGCCCGACGGCAAATCCGTCGCCTATGCCGACTGGAACGACGAGACCGGGAGCGAGCTTCGCGTTCGCAGGCTCGCGGGCGGACGCGAAACCGTCGTCGCGAAAAGCCGGGGCATCATCGGCGAGCCCGTCTTCTCGAACGACGGCAGGAGCATCGCCTACCGCATCTTCGACGCAGACAGCGCGATGGGCGGCAACGCCGATCCCGGCGGTCTTTATGTCGCTCGCCTCGACGGCGGAAAGCCCCGCTTCCTTGCGAAGGCCGCGGGCCTCGCGCGCTTTTCGTCCGACGATTCGCGCCTCTATTTCATGGGCACGCCGGACTACGGCGCAAGGCGCGCGGTGATCCTGCGCAGCATGGCGGTGACGGGCGGCGACGCGCGCGACCATGCCTATGCGGAAACGGCGGATACCGGCGACTTCACGCTCAGCCCCGACCTCAGGTGGATCGCGTTCAAGGAGGAGCAGGAGCTCCACCTCATGCCCTTCCCGGCAACAGGCGACACCGCCGCGAAGATCACCGCCAAGGACAATCCGTCCGCCCGGCGATTGACGCGCTCGGGCGGCTTCGAAATGGCATGGAGCGCCGATTCCGCGCGGCTCTACTGGACGCTGGGAGCCGGCCTCTACAGCGCCGCGCCGGGGGATGCCACCGGCGCGCCGGTCCGGACCATCGCGCTCAGCGCCCCCGCCGACGTGCCCGGCGGCAGCATCGCCTTCACCAACGCGCGCATCCTGCCCATGACCGGGGAGGACACGGTGATCGCGCGCGGAACGGTCGTGGTCGAAGGCAATCGCATCAAGGCCGTGGGCGGCGAAGGCAGCGTGGCAATTCCCGCGAACGCAAAGGTCGTGGATCTCGGCGGACGCACGCTGATGCCGGGCTTCTTCGATGCGCACGGCCATATCGACTGCTGCTACGGCACGAGCGCGATGCCGCAGAAGCACCCGACGCGCTACGCTGCGCTCGCCTACGGCATCACCACGAATTTCGATCCCTATGCGAACGAGCTTCCGAGCTACGAGACCGGCGAGATGACGATCGCCGGCAGGATGGTCGGCCCGCGCTGGCTCACCACCGGCAACGTGATCTACGGCCGCGCCGGCAAGCCCGACCGCGTGTTCAACCGCATCGAAAGCCTAGAGGACGCGCGCGCCATCGCGCGGCGCAAGGCGGCGATCACGGACGGCGCGATCCTCAAGAGCTACAAGCTCACGACCCGCGCGCAGAAGCAGCGGCTTCTCCAGGCCGCCTCCGAAAACGGCCAGATGGTGGACGCCGAAGGTGCCGGACACTTCTACGACAACGTCAGCATGATCCTCGACGGCTACACCAACCTCGAGCACAACCTGCCCGTCGCCACCTACTACGACGATCTTCTCCAGCTCTTCAAAAACTCCCGGATCTCGACAACGCCGACGCTCATCGTCACCTTCGGCGAGCTGTTCGGCGAGAACTACATCTACCAGCATCAGGAGCCGTGGAAGGAATCGAAGGTCCGCACCTTCATTCCGGGCGTCAACAACGCCTACAATCCCATCTCCGGCCCGTCGGACGCACCCTTGCACGTCCGCGCCATGCAATCGGTCCATCAGGCCGACGAGCTCTACGACGTCGGTTTCCGTTCCGTGGGCCGCTCGATCAAGCGGCTCGACGATGCCGGCGTCACCGTCAACGTCGGCTCGCACGGCCAGTCCTCGGGGATCGCCATCCACTGGGAGATGCAGCTCCTCGCCGAAGGCGGCATGGCGCCGATGCGCATCCTTCGCGCGGCGACGATCAACGGCGCACGGACCTTCGGCCTCGATCACCAGCTCGGGACGATCGAGCCCGGCAAGCTCGCCGATCTCATCGTCCTCGATCGCGATCCGCTCGCCGACATCAGGAACACGAACAGCGTGCGCTACACGATGGTGAACGGCCGCCTCTACGAGTCCGAAACGATGAACGAGATCGGCAACCATCCGCGCGCGCGCAGCAAGTTCTTCTGGGAAATGACCGATCAGCACGGGATCGACTGGAATCCCGCATGGGGGGAGGCGGGACGTGAACGCTAGGCCCTGCGTCCTGCTTGCGGGCGCCGCGCTGCTCTGTTCGCTCAGCGCGTGCGCGCAGGCGCCTTCGGCGCCGGACATGGCGGAGATTCCCGGCGGCGTCTTCGCGATGGGCGCGACCGTGGACCGCGGCTACGGCCCCATCGACGGCCCGACGCACGATGTCCGCGTTCGCCGTTTCGCCCTGGCGAAGCGCGAGGTGACCGTCGGGGAGTTCCGCGCGTTCGTGACAGCGACGGGCTATGCGCCCGAAAGGAAATGCAACGTCTACGACGCCGGGACGAGCTGGCATATCGACCCCGCCCGCAGCTGGTCGTCTCCCGGTTTCGCGCAGGGCGAGGATCATCCCGTCGTCTGCGTCAGCTGGGCCGATACGCAGGCCTACATGGCGTGGCTCGGTGCCCGGACCGGCGAGCGGTACCGGCTGCCGTCCGAAGCGGAGATGGAATATGTCGCGCAGGCGGGCAGCGTCGACGTGAGCCATGACACGGCGAATATCGGCAAGGTGGAATGTTGCGGCGGCGCGGCAGAGGGCCGCGACGTCTGGATCGAAACGGCGCCGGTCGCCAGCTTCCCCGCCGACCGGCTCGGCCTTCACGACATTCGCGGGAACGTCTGGGAATGGCAGGCGGACTGCTATCACGCGAACTACGACGGCGCTCCCGACGACGGAACGGCGCGCACGGCGTGCCCGGAGCCCGGCTATCACAGCATCAGGGGCGGCTCCTACGGCGACGCCGGCGAATTCCACGATCCCCGCTTCCGCCTGCGCGGCCCCGCCGACCAGGGCTTCTTCACCGTGGGCTTCCGCCTCGCCCGCGATCTCTAGGCGCGCCGGGCAAGGCGCCCCGCGGGCGGGCTTGCGCGCACCCTAGTCCGCCCTTCCTTCCGCGAGGCGGCGAACGGCGCCGGGATCATGGATGGTGAGGCGCCGGCCGCTGCTGGTCAGGATTCCCGCCTTTTCCCATGCCGCGACCGTGCGGCTGGCGGTATGCAGCGTGGTTCCCGCGAACTCG
>JACFNY010000092.1 GCA_019454625.1 Sphingomonadaceae bacterium | reverse complement strand
TCTGGTCCATGAACTGCGAGAGCTGCGAGGAGCCGAAGAACTCGCGCACCGCGGCCACTGCAGGCTTCGCGTTGATGAGGTCGTTCGGCATCGTCGTCTCGATGTCGACCGACGACATGCGCTCCTTCACGGCGCGCTCCATGCGGAGCAGGCCGACGCGGTACTGGTTCTCCAGAAGCTCGCCGACCGAACGCACGCGGCGGTTGCCGAGGTTGTCGATGTCGTCGATCTCGCCCTTGCCGTCCTTCAGCTCGACGAGCGTCTTCACCACCGCGAGGATGTCGTCCTTGCGCAGCGTCGTCACCGTGTCCTCGGCGTCGAGGTCGAGGCGCATGTTCATCTTCACGCGGCCCACGGCCGAAAGGTCGTAGCGCTCCGGATCGAAGAACAGGCCGGCGAACATGCCTTCCGCCGTCTCGCGCGTCGGCGGCTCGCCGGGGCGCATCACGCGGTAGATCTCGGCGAGCGCGTGGTCGCGCTCCTCCACCTTGTCCGCCATCAGCGTGTTGCGCATCCACGCGCCGATGTTGACGTGGTCGATGTCGAGCAGGTCGATGTCGGAGATGTTCGCCGCGTCGAGCTTGGCGAGGTTGGCTTCCGTCACCTCGTCGCCCGCCTCGATGTAGATCTCGCCGGTCTTCTCGTTGACGAGGTCGAACGCCGAGTAGCGGCCGTAGATTTCCTCGGTCGGGATCAGCAGCTCGGTGAGGCCGTCGTTCTCGGCCTTCTTGACGGCGCGCGGCGTGATCTTCTTGCCCTGCTCGAAGACGACCTCGCCCGACTTCGCGTCGACGATGTCGAACGCGGGCTTGTTGCCCCGCCACTGGTCGGCGAGGAACGGCACCTTCCAGCCGCCCTCGGCGCGCTTGTAGGTCACGCGGCCGTAGAACTGGTTGAGGATTTCCTCGCTGTTCATGCCGAGCGCATAGAGCAGCGTCGTCACCGGCAGCTTGCGCTTGCGGTCGATGCGGACGTTGACGATGTCCTTGGCGTCGAACTCGAAGTCGAGCCACGAGCCGCGGTACGGAATGACGCGCGCGGCGAACAGGAACTTGCCCGAGCTGTGCGTCTTGCCGCGGTCGTGATCGAAGAACACGCCGGGCGAGCGGTGCATCTGCGAGACGATGACGCGCTCGGTGCCGTTGATGATGAACGTGCCGTTCTCGGTCATGAGCGGCATGTCGCCCATGTAGACGTCCTGCTCCTTGATATCGAGGACGGAGCGGCTCTCGGTGTCGGGGTCGATCTCGAAGACGATGAGGCGCAGCGTCACGCGCATCGGCGCCGCGTAGGTCATGCCGCGCTGGCGGCACTCGTCGGTGTCGTACTTCGGCTCTTCGAGCTCGTAGTTGACGAAATCCAGCTCGGCGGTGCCGGCGAAGTCGCGGATCGGGAACACCGACCGCAGCGTCTTCTCGAGGCCCGAGACATAGCCGCGCGACGGGTCGGAGCGCAGGAACTGCTCATACGATTCGCGCTGCACCTCGATGAGGTTCGGCATCTGCACGACCTCGGCGATGTGTCCGAAGACCTTGCGGATACGCTTTTTACCGGTGAAGGATTTCGCCTGGGTGGCCATGCTGTTTGTCGCCCTTGCTCTTCAAATATCGTCAGGCGCTGACGCGAAAAAAGCCGCAGGCTCTCCCGCATCCGGGAGAACCGCAGCTTTCCGCATCAAGTCCGCAGCCGATCCATTCGTGCGACGCGCTGCGCGAAGGCGCGTCATTTCCCGAAAGGCTGTGGAAGGAAGCGGGATATAGGAGCCGTGAGCCGCCCTGTCAAACCCCCGCGCGCAATCCCTTTGCGTCGGCGCGCGGGTCCCCTAACAGGGACGCCACGGAAAACGGGGGGAGGATGCGGCCGCATGACCGGAAAGACGGCAGCAGACAGTCGTAAACGCCTGAAATCCATCATCGGCGGCGCCACCGGCAACCTCGTGGAGTGGTACGACTGGTACGTCTACGCCGCCTTCGCGCTCTACTTCGCGCCGCACTTCTTCCCGGAAGGCGACCGCACCGCGCAGCTGATGAACAGCGCCGCCGTGTTCGCGGTCGGCTTCCTGATGCGCCCGATCGGCGCGTGGATCATGGGCATCTATGCCGACCGGCACGGGCGCAAGGCGGGTCTCACCCTCTCCGTCACCTTGATGTGCGCGGGCTCGCTGCTCATCGCCCTGACCCCCGATTACAAGGCGATCGGCGTGTTCGCGCCCGCGCTTCTCGTCCTCGCCCGCATGATGCAGGGGCTTTCGGTCGGCGGCGAGTACGGCGCGAGCGCGACCTATCTCTCCGAGATGGCCGGCCGCGACCGGCGCGGCTTCTTCTCCAGCTTCCAGTACGTGACGCTGATCTCCGGGCAGCTTCTCGCCATCTGCGTGCTGCTGGTGCTTCAGAACGTGATGCCCGAGGCCGCGCTCGACGCGTGGGGCTGGCGCATCCCCTTCGCGATCGGCGGCGTGCTGGCGATCGTGGTGTTCTACATCCGGCGCGGCCTTGCCGAGACGGAGAGCTTCACGAACGCCAAGCGCGAGGGAATCGCCGTGTCGGGCCTCGCCGAGCTGTTCCTGCGCCACCCGCGCGAGGCGGCGGTGGTGATGCTGCTGACGGCGGGCGGCACGCTCGCCTTCTACGCCTACTCGATCTACATGCAGAAGTTCCTCGTCAACACGTCGGGCTTCAGCCGCGAGGTCGCCTCGCAGATCAACGCGGGGACGCTGTTCGTCTTCATGCTGCTGCAACCGCTGGCGGGCGGGCTGTCGGACCGGATCGGGCGCAAGCCGCTGATGGTCGGCTTCGGCATCGCGGGCGTGCTGCTCACCTACCCGATCTTCTCGACGCTCGAGACGACGCGCGACCCGTTTGTGGCCTTCGCCCTCGTGCTCGGCGCGCTCGTCATCGTCACCGGCTACACCTCGATCAACGCCGTGGTGAAGGCGGAGCTGTTCCCCGCGCATGTCCGCGCGCTCGGCGTCGCCCTGCCCTATGCGCTCGCCAACACGATCTTCGGCGGCACCGCCGAATACGTGGCGCTGTGGTTCAAGGCGCGGGGCATGGAGCAGGGCTTCTACTGGTACGTCACCGTGATGATCGGCATCTCGCTCGTCGTCTACCTCGGGATGCGCGACACGCGCACGCACAGCCGCATCCTCGAGGACTGACGGGTCAGGCGGTCGTCCAGCCGGACCGGCGGCCCGACGCGACGATTTCCCACACCGCCATGAACAGCGCCGCGATCACCGGGCCGATGACGATGCCGTTCAGCCCGAACAGCTCGATGCCGCCGAGCGTCGAGACGAGCACGATATAGTCGGGCATCCGCGCGTCGCGGCCGACGAGGATCGGGCGCAGCAGGTTGTCGATGAGGCCGATGACGAAGAAGCCGCAGAACACGAGCACGACCCCCTGCCAGATCGCGCCCGTGACGAGCAGGTAGACGGCGACCGGCACCCAGACGAGGCCCGTGCCGACCGCCGGGAGCAGCGACAGGAATCCCATCAGCACGCCCCACAGCAGCGCGCCGTGGATGCCGAGGCTCCAGAACACGACGCCGCCGACCGCGCCCTGCAGGACGGCGACGACGATGCTGCCCTTCACCGTCGCACGGATCACGGTGACGAACTTGGCGATGAGCGCATTGCGCTGCGCCGGGTGCAGCGGGATCGAGCCGCGCAGCTTCTCGACGAGCGCGTCCCCGTCGCGCAGGAAGAAGAAGATCAGGTACAGCATCACGCCGAGCCCGACGAGGAAGCCGAACGTCCGCTGCCCGATCACCACGGTCTGCGCCGCGAGCACCTGGAAGCTGTCGGCGATGCCGTCGGCGATCTTCTCGCGGATGGCGCTGATGTTGCCGAGCCCGACGCGGCGCAGCAGGGAGATCGCCCAGTCCGGCAGCAGCGCCTGCACCTGCCGGAAATAGCCGCCCACGTCGATCTGGCCGGCCTCGATGCGGGCGTAGATCGCGGTCGCTTCCTGAAGCAGGAAGATGCCGAGCGTGATCGCGGGCAGGATCACCATGGCGACGATCACCAGCAGCGTCACGAGCGCGGCGAGGTTCGGATGGCCCCGAAACTTCGCCAGCAGCCGCCGGTTGAGCGGCTCGAACAGGATGGCGGCGATCAGCGCCCAGAGGATCGCGCCGAAGAACGGCAGCAGCACCCACGCGAACGCCAGCGAGACGACGACGATGAGGGCGAGAAAGGTTCTGTCTTCGATCTTCCGCATGGCTGCCGCCCGGTCCCTGGTCCCGTACCATACATCAAACGCGCGGCTTTGGAATCAGCCGCTTATGCCGCATGAAAAAAGGGCGGCCCCTTGCGGCGCCGCCCTTCCATTCGAAAAGCCGTGAAGCTTACTTGATCTCGACGGTCGCGCCGGCTTCCTCGAGCTGCTTCTTGATCTTCTCGGCCTCTTCCTTGTTCACGCCTTCCTTCACCGGCTTCGGGGCGCCCTCGACGAGCGCCTTGGCTTCGCCGAGGCCGAGGTTGGTGATGGCGCGGACTTCCTTGATGACGTTGATCTTCTTGCCGCCGTCGCCGGTGAGGATCACGTCGAACTCGGTCTTCTCTTCCGCGGCCGCGCCGCCGGCGTCGCCGCCGCCGGCACCCGGAGCCGCCGCAACCGCGACGGCAGCGGCGGCCGAAACGCCCCACTTCTCTTCGAGGAGCTTCGAAAGCTCGGCCGCTTCGAGAACGGTGAGCGCGGAAAGGTCGTCAACAATCTTCTGAAGGTCTGCCATTTTAAGTCTCCATGCGGGCCGATCGGGCCCAATGTTTGGTGTTGGTCGTAAGAGCCTGTCCGGACTGGCTTACGCGGCGTCCTTGGCGGCGTAAGCACCCATGACACGCGCAAGCTGGCCTGCGGGCGCCTGGACGATCTGAACGAGCTTGGTCGCCGGCGCATTGATGAGGCCGACGATCTTGGCGCGCAGTTCGTCAAGCGACGGCAGCGATGCCAGTTGCTTGATGCCATTTGCATCGAGGACGGTGTCCCCCATGGCGCCGCCGACGATTTCCAACTTCTCGTTGGTCTTCGCGAAATCGACGGCTGCCTTGGCGGCGGCAACGGGATCACTCGACGTTGCCAGCGCCGTCGGGCCGACCAGCATGTAGCTGATCCCCGTGTACGGCGTCCCTTCCAGTGCGATCCGGGCGAGCTTGTTCTTCGCGACTTTATAGCCCGCGCCCGCCTCGCGCATCTTGCCGCGGAGAGCCGTCACCTGGGCGACGGTAAGGCCGTGGTTGCGCGTGATGACGACAACCCCGGTCTCCGAGAAGACGCGGTTGAGCGATGCGACGAGCGCCTTTTTTTCAGCGCGATCCATGCTTCACTCCTGGTTTGTCCGTCCGGCGATCGCTCGCCTTCGGGACGGTTGAGCCGAAATCCCGGACCATTCCGGGGGCCTCGGCCCGTCCGCGGGGTCGTCGTCTGCATGGGGGCGAAAGGAGCCCTTCGGCAGACCCGGTTCGCCATCGCACGGCTGGAACCGGAAAACTTCTCCCCGTCTCATGCAGGCTGGCGTTTTGAGTTTCCTCCCGGAAACGCCTGCAATCTCGGACGGTATCTCGGGGCGGCCCGTCTCCGGGATCGCCCGCGATTCTGTGTCAGGCGGCCGCGCCGGCGGTCGCCGTGTCGGAGCGCACGCCCGGCCCCCGCGTGGAGCTGATGGCGATCTTGCGCACGTACTTGCCCTTGGCGCCCGACGGCTTCGCCTTGACGATGGCGTCGACGAAGGCTTCGAAGTTCGCCCTCAAGGCCGCGTCGTCGAAGCTCACCTTGCCGATGCCGCTGTGGATGATGCCGGCCTTCTCGACGCGGAACTCCACCTGGCCGCCCTTGGCCGCTTCCACGGCCTCGACGACGTTCGGCGTGACGGTGCCGAGCTTCGGGTTCGGCATCAGGCCCTTGGGGCCGAGCACCTTGCCGAGGCGGCCGACGATGCCCATCATGTCGGGCGTCGCGATCACGCGGTCGAAATCGCTGCGGCCGTTCTGGATCTCTTCCATCAGGTCCTCGGCGCCGACGACCTCGGCGCCCGCCTTCTTGGCGTCCTCGGCCTTGTCGCCGCGCGCGAACACCGCGACGCGGACGTCCTTGCCCGTGCCGCTCGGCAGGCGGACGACGCCGCGCACCATCTGGTCGGCGTGGCGCGGATCGACGCCGAGGTTCAGCGCGACCTCGACGGTCTCGTCGAACTTGGCGTTCGCGAGGCTCTTCACGAGCGCGATGGCTTCATCGACGCCGTAGAGCTTCTCGCGGTCGACCTTGCCGGCCAGCGCCTTGGCCTTCTTCGTCAGCTTCGCCATGTTCAGCCCTCCACCACTTCGAGGCCCATCGAGCGCGCGGAGCCCTCGATGATCTTCATTGCCGCGTCGATGTCGTTGGCCGACAGGTCGACCATCTTCGTCTGCGCGATGTCGCGGATGGCGGAGCGCTTGATCGTCCCGGCGCTCGCCTTGCCCGGCGTCTTGGAGCCGGACTTGAGGTTCGCCGCCTTCTTCAGAAGGAACGTCGCGGGGGGCGTCTTGGTGACGAACGAGAAGCTGCGGTCGGCATAGACGGTGATCACCGTCGGCACGGGCGCGCCCTTCTCCATTTCCTGCGTCTGGGCGTTGAACGCCTTGCAGAATTCCATGATGTTGACGCCGCGCTGACCGAGCGCCGGCCCGAGGGGCGGCGACGGTGTCGCGTTTGCAGCCGGCACCTGCAGCTTGATATAGCCGGTGATCTTCTTGGCCATCTCTCACTCTCTCTCAAGTTTAGCGGTCCAGACGGACGCCCGAAGGCGGCCTCCCGCAGGCAACTGCCCCTCCCCTTAACGGCGAGGGGGTAAAAAACTACTTCGTCCGCTCGACCTGCTCGAAGTCGAGCTCGACGGGCGTCGCGCGCCCGAAGATCGACACGGACACCTTCACGCGGGCGCGGTCGAAGTCGATTTCCTCGACAAGACCGTTGAAGCTCGCGAACGGGCCGTCGAGCACGCGCACCTCGTCGCCGATCTCGAAGTTCACCTTCATCTTCGCCTTCGGCGCCTCGATGTGGTGGCCCTTCGTGGACAGGATGCGCGCCGCCTCGGCCTCGCTGATCGGCGAGGGCTTGCCGCTCGCGCCGAGGAAACCCGTCACTTTCGGCGTGTTCTTCACGAGGTGGAACACGTCGTCGGTCATGTGCAGCTTCGCCAGCACGTAGCCGGGGAAGTACTTGCGCTCCGCCTGCACCTTCTTGCCGCGGCGGACCTCCGTCACGGTCTCGGTCGGCACCTCGACCTGCTCGACAAGCGCTTCGAGGCCGAGCCGCTTCGCCTCGTCGAGGATCGAGTCGCGGACCTTGTTCTCGAAGTTCGAGTAGGCGTGAATGATATACCAGCGCGCGGCCATTCCCGTGTCCGACCCTTCCCGTTTACTTCGCGATGTCGAGCAGGAACTGGACGATTCGGCCCAGCACCTGGTCGACGCCCAGGAAGAACAGCGACAGGATGGTGGTCATGATGAGCACCATGATCGTCGTCACGATCGTCTCGCGGCGCGTCGGCCAGGT
>JACFNY010000091.1:5024-7548 GCA_019454625.1 Sphingomonadaceae bacterium | reverse complement strand
GACTGCAATCAAGAACCTCAATGAAACAAAATGGTTTCAGGCTTTTTCCAGCGTGCATTGCAGCGGGTGCTGGTTCTGGCGTGCGAAGTCGAGCACCTGGTTCACCTTGGTCTCGGCGACCTCGTAGGTAAAGACCCCGCAAAGGCCGACGCCCTTGTGGTGGACATGCAGCATCACGCGCGTCGCGTCCTCGGTGGACATGCGGAAGAAGCGCCGCAGCGTTTCCACCACGAACTCCATCGGCGTGTAGTCGTCGTTCAGCATCAGGACCTTGTAAAGCGACGGCTTCTTGGTCTTTGTCGCGACGCCGGTGTCCGTGCCGGAACCGTTCCGGTCGTCTGACTCGCGATCAGTCATCGTTTCAGCTCGCACACTCCCGAGGTTTCGCACTGCACCATGATATTGCAGGTGCGCCCGCCATAACAAGACCGCGCGCAAAAAGGGGCGGCCGCACGGCGACCGCCCCTTTCCTGTCTGCAAGAAACCCGGAGGGTTACTTGACGGCCGAGACCGCCTTGAACTTGTCGGCCGCAACCGCGAAGCGGATCGGCTCGAACACGTCGTTCGAAAGCTTCACGAACGCCTCGGTCATCTTGCTGCTGTCGGCGATGAACTTGTCGAACTGGCTGCGGGCGAAATCGCTCTGCAGCTGGAGCAACTCGTTGGCGCTCTTCGCCGAGGAGAAGGACTTGAAGGCCGAGGTGGCGGCTTCGCCGTTCTTCTTGGCGAGGTCGATGGCCGACTGCGTCAGCGTCTCGAAGCCCTTGGCGGCGATCTTGCCGGATTCGACGAACGCCTCGACGTTCTCGCGTGCGAAGCTGTTCAGCTCCTCGGCGGCCTTGGTGCTCTTCTCGAGCGCTTCGCGGGTCTTCGTCTGGAACTGCTCGACGGCGGCCTTGCCCTGCTCGAGCGCGGTTTCGGTCTGCTTCTTCACGGTGTCGTTGATCGTCATGATAACTGCCTTCTGCTTCGGGGGGACGCTGGCCTTCGCGGATACGGCTGCGGGGGCCACTGTTTTCGGTTTGGGTGCGGCTTTCGGCGCCGGCGCTTTCGCGGCCTTGGCCTCGACCTTGACGGCGGCCGGTTTCACCGGCTTCGCCGCCGCCTTGGGGGGCGACTTCGCTTTTGCAGCGGGAACGGGGGCCTTCGGCATCGGCTTTGCCTCGACCTTGGGCTTGACCTCGGCCTTGGCGACCGGTGCGGGTTCTGCCTTCGGAGCGGCGGCAGGCTTCGCCGGCGCCGCGGTGACGGGTTCCACTTTCACTTCCACCTTTGCTGCTTCGGCCATCGTGACCTCCAGAGGCGCACCTTATGCTGCACTGCAACATAGGGAGGTTGCCCCGACTCGTCAAGGCTTTTTGTGCACTGCAACATAAGTGAAATGTGAGGCCGGCTCAGTGTCCGATCAAACTCAGTGTCCGGTCAAAGTCGCGAGGCCGGAGGCGGAAAGCTGCGCGTTGATCGCCGCGACGAGCCGGTCGAGCGCGTCCTGCGAGACGGCCTCGGCCCGCGCGACGAGCACGTCCTGCGTGTTGGAGGCGCGCAGCAGCCACCAGCCGTCGGGCGTGTTGACGCGCGCGCCGTCGGTGCGGTTCACGTCCGCGCCGCTCGCCTCCAGCCGCGCCAGCACCTCCTCGATCACCGCGAACTTGCGGTCCTCAGGGCAGGGGAAGCGCAGCTCCGGCGTGTTCACCATCGCGGGCATCGCGGCGCGCAGGTCGGTGAGCGACCGGCCGCTCCGGTCCACCGCGCCGATCAGCCGCACGGCGGCGTAGATCGCGTCGTCGAAGCCGTAGTAGCGGTGCGCGAAGAAGATGTGCCCGCTCATCTCGCCCGCGAGCGGCGCGCCGGTTTCCTTCATCTTCGCCTTGATGAGCGAATGGCCGGTCTTCCACATCAGCGGCTTGCCGCCGAGGTCCGCGATGCGGCCGTAGAGCGCCTGGCTCGCCTTCACGTCGGCGATGATCGTCGCGCCCGGCACGTCGCGCAGCACGTCCTCCGCAAGGATCATCAGCAGTTGGTCGCCCCAGACGATGCGCCCGGTGCTGTCGATGGCGCCGATGCGGTCACCGTCGCCGTCGAAGGCGAGGCCGAAGTCGAGGCCCTTCTCCGCCACCACGCGGCGCAGGTCGGCGAGGTTCTTCTCCTCGGTCGGGTCCGGGTGGTGGTTGGGGAAGTCGCCGTCCACGTCGGTGAACAGCAGGTGGTGCTCGCCCGGCATCCTGGTGGTCAGCCGCTCGACGATCGGTCCCGCGGCGCCGTTCCCCGTATCCCACGCGATGCGGAAGCCGCGCGCGGGGACGTCGCCGAGCAGGCGCTGCACATAGTCTTCCGAGACGTCGACCGTCCGGTTCGATCCCGTGCCCGTCTCCCAGTCGCCTGCCGACGCCATCGTGCCGATCCCGGCGATGTCGGTGCCGTAGAACGGCCCGTGGCCGAGCATCATCTTGAAGCCGTTGTAGTTCGGCGGGTTGTGGCTGCCGGTGATCATCACGCCGCCGTCCGCCTCCAGGTGATGCACGGC
>JACFNY010000091.1:0-5014 GCA_019454625.1 Sphingomonadaceae bacterium | reverse complement strand
GAGCCCGATGCGCAGCGCTTCGCAGCCCGTGTCCTCGAGGCCCCGCACCAGCGCCGCTTCCAGCGACGGCGAGGAATGGCGGCCGTCATAGCCGACGGCGACCTTGGTTCCGCCCGCGCGGCGCACGCGCGTGCCGAAGCCGCGGCCGATGGCGTAGGCGTCGTCCTCGCCGAGCGTTTCGCCGATGATGCCGCGGATGTCGTATTCCCGAAGCGAGGTCGGGTCGAAGTCGTGCCGGTCCAAGATGCTGCCCTTGCTGTGAGAATCGCGAAACTATCGCCTCAACGCCCCGTAGCGCGAAGATGTTTCAGGAGCGTATCCCGCGCCGCGTTGATGCGTGCGGAGGCTTCGGCGCTGCCGCCCCTGTCCGGATGGGCTTCGGCGATCATCCGCCGCCACGCCGCGTTGATCTCGACGGCGTTCGCTTCCGGCGCGAGACCGAGCAGCCGCCCGGCTTCCTCCGCCGTCATGCCCGGCCCGGTGCGGGGGCGGCGATCCAGCACCAGCCACACGGTCACGCCCGCGACGGCAAGCGCGCCGAGCCATTGCCCGGTCAGCATCAGGCGCAGCGCCACGCCGCCCGCGACGGCGATGCCGATCCAGCGCAGCCGCGCCGGTGTCAGCGCGCCCGTGTACCACAGTGCGGCAAGGGCTCCCGCCGCGAGGGCAAGGACGATGCCCATCAACTGGCGAGGCTCTGCGCTTCCTCGGTCTCGGGTATGGAGAGGCTGCCGACGAGCTCGCGCAGTTCGTTGCGCGCGGCGATGTGGCTCATGTTGACGTCGTCGATGACGCCGATGTCGAGCAGCGTCAGCCCGCGCGGGAAGAGCTCGCGGTAGATGACGCGCTCGGAAAGGCCGGGCGCAATGCGGAAGCCGATGCGCCTGGAAAGCTCGTCGAGCGCGCCGCCGACGCGGATCATGTTCTTCGCGGCGAGCGAGGACATGCGGTTGCGCACCACCACCCAGTCCACCGATCCGCCGTCCGTCTTGGCGCGGGCCTTGCGCGCGTCCCAGATCAGCTCGGCGTAGAAGCTCGGGCGCTTCACCTTGAACGTGTCCGGGTCGACCTGTCCGATGAGGTCGAAATCGACGAAGCTGTCGTTCATCGGCGTGATCAGCGTGTCGGCGCGGCCGAGCGCGACGCGCGACAGGGGGCTGTCACGGCCGGGCGTGTCGACCACGATCACGTCCACCACCGGCGACCACGCATCGAGCGTGGTGCGCAGCAGCGTCTCGCCGTGGCTGTCGTTGTCGTCGATCACCTGAAGCCGCGGCGTCTTGAGGCCGAGGCCGTGCCCGTCCGAGAAGCTCTGCCGGTTCTCCATGTAGCGCGTGAAGGTGCGCTGGCGCGAATCGAGGTCGATGGCGGCCACCTTGCGGCCGCTGTGCATCAGCGCGACGGCGATGTGCACCGCGGTCGTGGACTTGCCGGTCCCGCCTTTTTCATTGCCAAGAACGATGACATGGGCTTTGGCCATAAACGAACGCGCCCCCGATGGCTGGATTCCGCTTGATGGCGGACTGTTTCATTCACGGGCGCCGGGGAGTCAATCGAGGAGAGGCAAGATTCCGGAGGCTTTCGAAACCGTGCGGACGGTCGCGGCGTTACGCGCGCGCGTGCGCGAGTGGCAGGCGGCGGGGCAAAGCGTCGCGCTGGTGCCGACGATGGGCGCGCTCCACGCCGGGCATCTGGCGCTGGCGGCGGCGGGCCTCGCCCGTGCCGACAGGCTGGTCGCCAGCATTTTCGTGAACCCTACGCAGTTCGGCCCGAACGAGGATTTCTCCCGTTATCCGCGCCGCGAGGCGGAGGACGCGGCGGCGCTGGCGGGGGCGGGGTGCCACCTGCTGTTCGCGCCCGCCGTCGAGGAGATGTACCCGGCGGGCTTCGCCACCGGGGTCCATGTCTCCGGCCTCACCGCCGAGCTGGACGGCGCGCACCGGCCCGGCCATTTCGACGGCGTCGCGACCGTGGTCGCGAAGTTGCTGAATCAGGCCGGTGCCGATTTCGCCATGTTCGGGGAGAAGGACTACCAGCAGTTGCTGACGGTCCGCCGCATGGCCGCCGACCTCGACATCGCCACCGAGATCGTCGGCGTGCCGACGGTGCGCGAGGCGGACGGCCTCGCCCTGTCGTCGCGCAACGCCTACCTCTCGGCGGAGGAGCGCGCCCGCGCCGCGCTGTTCCCGAAGACGCTGATGGCCGCGCGCGATGCGATCCGCGCCGGTGCCCCAGTCGAGGCCGCGCTGGCCGAGGCCGACGCGGCGCTGCGCGCGGCGGGACTCGTCCCGGATTATGTCGCGCTTCGCGATGCGGAAACGCTGGCGCTGGTCGCGTCGCTCGAACGCCCGGCGCGTATTCTGTCGGCGGTCCGGGTCGGTTCGACGCGTCTTATCGACAATCTGGCCGTCGAAACCGTCTGAAAGCGCCCGCGTTAACTTTTCATTAGGAATTCTCAATAACTATTAACGCCGTTGCAGGGAGCCCGGCGGATACCCTCGATCGTGCAGGATTCCGGCCGTTTGCAGCGGAGCATTCTCGATGCAGGACTGGCTGACGGACGTCATGGAGCCGCCGGGGGACGAACTTCCCGGCCGGGCGGTCGACGCCTCGGCCCGGCCCGCCGAGCTGCTCGCCCGCTCCGACATCGCGCTCTGCCTCACGGGCGGGGTCGCCGTGGTGATCGGGTCGGAGCCGGTCGGGCGCGTTTCCGGTCCGCGGCTCGCGCAGGCGCTCGCCCGCGCCGTCGAGGCCGGGGACCGCGAGGCCCGCGCCGCGCGCGACGAGGTGCGCCGCCTGCGTCGCGACCGGCGGATGCTCGCCGCCAACCTCAGCCACGAGCTGAAGACGCCGATCAACGCGATCACCGGCTACAGCGAGCTGGTCGCGCTCGGCCTCCAAAGCGGCCGCACGCACGCCGCGGCCAGCCAGAACGCCGTGATCTGGGAAGCCGCGCAGGGAATGCTCTCGACGCTCGATTCCATCCTCGACCTCGCCCGCATCGAGGCAGACGCCGCGCCGCTCGACGAAACCGAGGTCGACGTGCGGCAGCTCGCGGCGTCCGTACTTCGAATGCTCGCGACGATGGCGGAGGCGCGCGGCGCGAGCGTCGCCATCGAGATGCCCGCGGAGCTGCCGCGCCTCCATGCCGACGCGCGGATGCTCCGCCAGATCCTCGTCAACCTCGCCGGCAACGCGCTCAAGTACGGCGGCGAGAAGGTGAGGCTCACCATCGCCGCGCGCGTCGACCGCGCCGACCGTATGCTCATCGAGGTGCGCGACAACGGCCCCGGCATGTCGCCGCGCGCGATCGAGACGGCGATGAAGCCGTTCGCGCGCGGGAGCGACGACAAGGGGATGCTCGCCGGCAGCGGTCTCGGCCTGCCGCTCGTCAAGGCGCTCACCGAGCTTCACGAGGGGAGCTTCAAGCTGCTCTCGTCGCCGGGCAGGGGGCCGGGCCAGGAGACGGGGCGCGGCACCCGCGCCGTCGTCACCATGCCGTCCGGCCGCGTCCGGCTCGACCGCAGCGGCCGCCAGGAGGCCTTCGCGTTCCGGCGGACCACTTCGCTGTTCGGTTGATTCCATGAGGTTTTCGCCGTTTTCGGCGTTAACCATTTCTTGAACAAGCTGCGCCAAATCTCCTCCCGTTGAGGGGGATTTTCAAATGGCAAGTCATCCAGTCGGTGAAGTCCGGTTTCTCCACGCGCAGATGGCGGCGGCGATGGCCGGCCAGCCGGATGCGTTCTACGAACTCGGTGTCGCCTATGCGGTCGGCCGCAACGGCCTCGAGGTCGATCTCGTGGAAGCGCACAAATGGTTCAACCTCGCCGCCATGTCCGGCGACGAGCGCGCGCAGCTCGACCGCAGCGAGGTCGCGGCGTCGATGACGCCCGCCGAGGTCGCCGCGGCACAGCGCGAGGCCCGCGCGTTCCTGATGCAGACGCGCCACTAGCACTGCGCCGAATCACGGAAAGCCCGCGGATTCAGGCGCTTCGGGCTTGCAAATAAAAGCGAAATGGCCGTTTGCTATGCCTGCTGTCGTGAACAGCAGGGGGACTTGCGCCTTGGCGACGCGGTTGTCTGGAAAAGTATCGGAAATCAAAGCATTTCCATCGCAGGCTTCCGAGTCGCGCGAAGACGAGCTTCTGACGCTGCGCGCCGAGCTGGCGCGCGAGACGGCGCTCCGCAAGCGCTACGAGACGCAGCTCAGGCAATTTTCGGCATCGCTGCCCATCGTCATCTGGATGTCGGATGCGGACCGCCGCGTCAGCTTCGTCAGCGACAGCTGGTACGCAATCACCGGCACCCGGCCCGATCAGCTCGAAAACTGGACGCTCACCATGCACGAGGAGGATCGCCTCTCCGTGCCGGGCGAGATTCTCCGCGCCTCGGAACGTCAGGAACGGTTCGCGGTCGAATATCGCATCCTGAAGTCGGACGGGTCGAGCGCGTGGGTGCTCAACATCGGCGCTCCCAAATTCGATGAGCTCGGCCGCTGCGACGGCTATGTCGGCGCCGTCATCGACGTCAGCGAGCGCCGCGCGGCAACCGAGGCGCTGCAAGGGCTGGAAACCCGCCTTTCGCTTGCGCTCGACGGCACGCGTGTCGGCGTGTGGGACTGGGACGTCGCGACCGGCGACGTCTGGCTCAGCGGCAGCGCGCTCGCCATTCAGGGCTACGCGAGTGGCGAGGTGCAGGGCCATGCCGCCGGCATCGCGGAGTATGTGCACCCGGACGACCTCGCCGAGCTTTACCGCGCGATGGTCGCCTGCCTGAAAGGCGAGCAGCCGATGGTGAACCTCGAGCATCGCCTGCGCCGCCGGGACGGCGGCTGGGTCTGGGTCTCCGAGCGCGGCCGCGTCGTGGAGCGCGATGCCAACGGCCGGGCGCTGCGCATGATCGGCACGCGCACCGACATGACCGAGCAGCGCGAGCGCGACGACCGCCTGCGCTGGCTCGCCGCGCACGACGTGCTGACCGAGCTTCCGAACCGCGGCCGCTTTCAGGAACTGCT
>JACFNY010000090.1 GCA_019454625.1 Sphingomonadaceae bacterium | reverse complement strand
GATGTCGGTGTAGACCAGCACGTGGAACAGGTACGCCGCCGCGCCGGTGATCGCGCCGCCGATCAGCGTCAGCAGGCTGCGGCGCGAGGTCGTTTTCGCCACCCGCCGGGTGAGCGCTTCGGTGATCTTGTCGATGGCCATGACCGCTTCCCCTCTTTTTACCGCTTCGCCAGGAAGTCCTGGAGCGAGGCGACGCCGCGCTCCTTGGCTTCGAACAGGCTTTCGAGATGTTCACGCGTATTGACGAGGCCGAGCGAGGCGATGCGGCCGTCCTCGCCGATCAGCACCGCATAGGGCAGTTTGGAGACGCCGAAGCGGCGGCCGAGGTCCTCGGAGAGGACATAGGGGAAGCCCGCGAGCCCTTCGGCCATCATCAGGCGACGGTGCGCGGCCTCGTCTCCATCGCTCGCGAGGATCGCGTCGAGCCAGCCGCGCTCGGCGGCGGCGGCCGACTTGAACACCGGCAGCAGCGTCTTGCAGACCGGGCAATCGGGCGACAGGAAGAATATGAGCTGGCTGCGGCCCCGCGCGCCGCCGATCACGACGGCATTGCCGTCCAGCGATTTCACGTGCATTTCCGGCGCGGCATCGCCCGCCTTCACGCCCTGGTGCAGCGTCAGCGCGCCCGCCGGGGCGATGCGCTCGTGAAGCACGCCCACCTGCCGGGCGAGCGCCGCGACGAGCACGCCGAGTACGGCGACGGTGATCCAGAGCAGCACCTGCGAGACGACGATCATGCTCATGCGTGCCTCCAATGGGGGTCGGGGATGGCCGCCAGCTCACCGGCGGCGGACTGCAGGCTGAAGAGGGCGAGCGCCGCGAACAGCGGCTCGGGCGAACCCGCGCCCGCCGGCAGCAGCAGCGCCGCGACCGCGAGCAGTGCAAAGAGGATGGCGCGCGCCGGAGCGAAGACCCGGGGAGCTGCGGCGTGCGCGCCGAAGGTGCAGCCGCAATCGAACGCCTCGCCGCGCCGCCGCACCAGCAGCACGGCGTAGACGAGCCAGAGACCTGCGGCGATGGCCGCGCCTGCCGGCCGCGTCGCGGCGAACAGCAGCGCGATCGCCGCGAGGAATTCCGTCGCGCCGGCGGTCGCCGCAAGGGCCTTGCCGAAGCCCGTGCCGGCGCCGGCGAGCCGTGCCGCCGCCCCCGCCATGCGCTCCGGCTGGAACGCCTTGTGGGCGGCCGCCGAGAGCAGGACGAGCGCGAGAAACAGCGCGATGCTGTCGCCCGCGAAGCTCATTTGCCCGCTGCCGTCATGGTCATCGGGTCGTTCACGACCTCTGCGACCGTGTGGAGGAAATCGCCGCTGTTCGCGTCGTACACGTCGAGGTTGCCGTCGGGCCGCGCCGCGACGAGATAGGGCTTCGCGCCCGCCGTCACCTCGATCGAAAGCGTGTGGTTCTTCATGGCGACCTTGCGCGCCACGGCCTTCTTCGCCGTGTCCGCCACCCAGACCTCGGTGCCGCCGTTCTTGTGGCTGCCCGGCTCGCCGTTCGGGTCCATCAGCACGTAGACGCGCCCCGCCGCATCGGCGGAGGCCACCTGCCAGCCGCCGGGGCGATAGCCCTTCGCGGCATCCCCCGGCACCATCGCGAAGCCGCCGAGGTCGCGCGGCTTGTCGCCGGAGAGGTCGAACCCGCGCAGCTTGCCCTTGAAACTGACGAACCATGCCGTGCGGCCCACCATCGCGGGTGTCATGAACCACGGATCGTTGTCGATGTCGTTGACCGCCTTGCTCGACGTCGTCGACCGCGCGGCGCCGGCCGCGTCGAGCAGCACCGTCATCAGCGTGCCGTCGGCGCAGAGCGAGGTGAAGCCGCGCACGCCGGTGGGGTAGACGAGCGAGCAGCCCGGCAGGTCGATGTCGCCGAGGACCTTGCGCCCTTCGAGGTCGACCACCGTCACCGAGGCGCCCGGCGTGAAGTTGAACACCAGCATCCACTTCTCGCCGTTCGTGAACTGCATGGCGTTTTTCAGCGTCACGAACATGCCGCGCTTGCCGCCCGGCAGCACGATCTCGCCCTTGGGCGCAAGCGTCGCCTTGTCCCAGATGGAGATGACGTCCGTGCGCTCGCCGCGCGTCAGGCGCGAGAGGAAGGTCTCGCCGGTGTAGATCTCGCTGCCTGAAACCGAGGGCAGCAGCGTGCCGAACTGCGCGACCGGCACCTGCCCCTTCACCGCGAAGGCGGGCGCGGAGACGTCCACGATGGCCGCGCGCCCGTCGAGGATGCTCTTGAAGTGCAGGTCGTGCACGAAGACGTAGCTGTCGGGATAGCGCTCCGGCAGCGTCGCCACCGCCGGAATGGGCTCTTCGGGGAGCGGCTGCGGAAAGGACTGCTGTGCATGGGCGCTGCTCGTTGCGGCGCTGGCCGCGGCAAACAACAGCGTGGCAGCCAGAATCCCGGCGCGTCGTGACATGATTCCCCTCCCTCCGCCTCGTCCTTCGACGAGTCGCACTTCCCACAAGCGCGAAAATGATTTAGGTCTTATGTCCAATTTTTGTCAAGCGTACTAATTTGTCGGTTCAGAATCAGCGCGCTAGACGCTCCGGCGAGAGTCGAAGGAGTCCCGTGTTGCCTGAGTTCATCGTTCCGGATCTGAAGGTGGTGCCGCGCGAGGGCGGCTACGCGCGCGGGCAGGACGGCATGGAGCAGATCCTGCGCGCGGCGCTAACGATCATGGTCGAGCAAGGCTACCGCGCCGTGACGATGCGGGCGATCGCCAAGGCCTGCGACATGAAGCTCGGCAACATCACCTATTATTTCCCGACGCGCGACGAGCTCGTCCGCGCGCTCTTCGATGCCGTGATCAGCAGCTATGAGGATTCCTTCACGGCCATCAGCCACGAGGAGGGCGCAAGCGTCGAGGAGCGTTTCGAAAGGGTCATCAAGCTGACCCTCGAAGACATCACCACCAAGAAGACGACACGCTTCTTTCCCGAAATCTGGGCGCTCGCCAATCACGACCCGTTCGTCTCGGAACGCGTTGACGACGTTTACCGCCGCGCGCGCGCCGTCCTCAACGAGCTGATAGCAGAGCTTAATCCGGCGCTGCCCGAGGACGAACGCGAGACGGTCGCGCTGTTTATCTCGGCCTCGATGGAAGGCACAACGATGTTCGCGGGCCACGAGAAGCCGTGGCGGCACCGCATGGGCTGGCTGGAAACCATCGCCTGCCGTTCTTTCCTGTCGCTTGTCAAATCGCTGAAACCGGGCGACATCCGGAAATCCACCTTCTGAGAGCGGGGCGTCCCGGCCCTGCGCCGGGACGCCCGCGCCTCACAGCGTGTAGAGGAACGCGACGAGGTCCTTCTTCTCGTCCGCCGTCAGCTTCGTCTGGAGCACGATGTTGAAGAACTCGACCGCGTCGTCGAGCGTCATCAGCCGGTTGTCGTGCAGATAGGGCGGCGAGTCCTTGATGCCGCGCAGCGGGAAAGTCTTGATCGGCCCGTCCATCACGGCATAGCGGCCGTTGATCATCTTCGGCTTGAAGAAGCGCTCGGTCTTCAGGTTGTGCATCAGGTTGTCCGTGAAATACGGGCCCGAGTGGCACACCGAGCATTGCCCCTTGCCGTTGAACAGCGCCTCACCGCGCAGTTCCGCCGCCGTCGCCTTCGCCGGATCGAGCTTGCCGAGTACATTGAGCTTGGGCGCCGGCGGGAAGTCCAGAAGCTCCTGGAATTCCGCCATCGCGTGCACCTGGTCGGCGCGGTTGAGCGTGTTGACGCCCTTCTTCGCGGCGGTCGTCGGATCGCCGTCGAAATAGGCTGCGCGCTGCTCGAACTCGGTGAAATCCTCCACCGTCTTCAGCGCCCGCTGCGATCCGAACAGCCGCTGGACGTTCACGCCGCGCAGCGTCGGCGTGTCGATGCGGTGGCGGAACTCGTTGGGCCGGATGTCGCCCACGGTGTGCGTCGCGTTGTTGGTGTGTCCGTTCGCATGGCAATCGAAGCAGGACACGCCGAGGCTCGGCTCAAGGCTCCGGCGGTCGTCGGTGTTGTTGAACTGCTGCTGCGGGAACGGCGTCACCAGCAGGCGCAGCCCGTCGAGCTGCTTCGGATTCAGCGCATCCTTGAACAGGTCGTAGTAGTTCTGCGTCGTCACCAGCTGCCCGCGCGACACGTCGCCGAGATCGGGGCGCGTCGTCAGGTAGATCGGCGCCGGGAATTCCGCGAGCATGTGCTCGGGCAGGTCGAAATCGAGATCGAAGCGCGAGATGTCGCGCCCGGCGTCCTTCTTCGTCCGCTCGATCACGTGCTTCGGGAAGATCATGCCGCCCGCCTCGTGGTGCGGGTGCGGCAGCGGATAGAATCCGGCGGGCCAGAGGCCCTTCTCGCGGATCTCGTCCGGGGACATCTCCGCGAGCTGCTCCCACGTGGCGCCGGCGGGCAGCTTCACGCGCACGCCCGCCTGCACGGCCTTGCCGCCGGACATGGTGACGCCCGCCGCGGGCCGGTTGGCGAGGTCGTAGCGCGCGGCGAGCATGTCCTGCTGCCGCTTGGCGAACTTCGGCTTTTCGGCCTGAAGTTGCTTTACGAGATCGGCGAATGTCGCGGGATTGGCGGCAAATGTCGCAGCGCCGCAGAACAATACCGTCGAACTAATGATAATGCCTGTCAATAACTTCTTCTTCATGAAACCCTCCCTATTGGTGAAGAAGCGGAAATCGACGCGACAAACGGGATGACGGGATCATAGAACGATTCGCTGTTTTCTTGCGGCTCATAATTTCAATCAGTCAGATCGAATCTGTCGATGACGCGCGCGCAAGCTCGTGCGTCCCGAAAATCGGGCCTTGCCCGTCCAATACGGGAATCCGGGCATGAGCCGGGAAACGACGGGAAAACCGCCGACTGTAGACCGTCAGGGCTGAAACGATCGCGGTCTAGGGTGCGTGGGGCTTCAGTTCAGGGTGAGGCGAAAAGGGTGGATTTCGAGAACCGGAGCGGAGCGTACTCAAGGTACGTGAGCACCGGAAGCGCAGAAAGCCGGCATTTGCAGCCCGCCATGAGCTGAAGCCCCACGCACCCTAGAGGAAAAGCTCCGCCGCCGCCTCCACGATCGCGTCCGCATCGAGGCGATAGGCGCGGTAGAGATCGGGGAGGTTTCCGGTCTGTCCGAAGCGGTCGGTGCCGAGCGGGCTGATGCGGTGGCCGAGGACGCCGCCGAGCCACGACAGCGCCGCCGGGGAGCCGTCGAGCACGGTGACGAGCCCGGCGTTCGGCGCCAGCGCGCCGAGCAGCGTCTCGATGTGCGACGTCTCCCGCGCGCCGTGCTGTTCCCGGCCCTGCCAGCGCGCGGCGCGCGCCGCGCTCCAGTCGCGGTGGAGCAGCGTCGGCGAGGTGACGGCGAGCAGGCCGAGGCCGGGAAGGTCGGCCTCCAGCAGCTCCCACGCCGCGATCGCCTCGGGCATCACCGCACCCATCGCCACGACCGCCGCCTCGCTGCCCTCCGCGGGCCGCCGCAGCCAGTAGGCGCCCTTCAAGGCATCGGCCTGCCACACATCGTCCTCGCGCCGCGCCTGCAATATGCTGCGCGTCGTAAGACGGAGATAGATCGAGCCGCCGTCCGCCGCCTGCATGTGGCGGAAGCCGTGCTCCATCATCAGCGCAAGCTCGTCCGCGAAGGCGGGCTCGTAGTGCGTCAGGCCCGGCTGGCCCATCGCGATCAGCGGCGGGTTGATCGACTGGTGCGCGCCGCCTTCCGGCCCGAGCGTGACGCCCGAGGGCGTCGCCACCAGCATGAAGCGTGCGTCCTGATAGCAGGCGTAGTTGAGCGCATCGAGGCCGCGCGCGATGAAGGGGTCGTAGACGGTGCCGACCGGCATCAATTGTTCGCCGAAGAGATCGCCCGCGAGGCCGAGCGCGGCGAGCATCACGAACAGGTTGTTCTCCGCGATGCCGAGCTCGATGTGCTGCCCGGCGGGCGCGCCCGACCATTTCTGCGCGGACGGGATCTTCGCCTTCTGGAACACGTCGGCGAGGTCCTGGCGGCGGAACAGCCCGCGCAGGTTCACCCAGCCGCCGAGGTTCGTGGAGACGGTCACGTCCGGCGAGGTGGTGACGATGCGGGCGGCGAGCGGATGCCCGGACTTCGCAAGCTCGAACAGGATCTTGCCGAACGCCGCCTGCGTCGATTGCTCAGGCTCGCGCGGCGCCTCCAGCGTCGGCACCGGGATCGAATCCGCGGGCCGCGCGTCCTTGCTGCGCCGGATCGGCGCCGCCTCGGCCATCGCCTTCGCGGCCGCCGCGGCATTGCCGCCGAGTCCCGCCCAAGGCGCCCACTCCTCGCCTTCCGCGATGCCGAGGCGACTGCGCAGCTCGGCGATCTGGTTCGGCGTCATCAGCCCGGCGTGATTGTCCTTGTGCCCGGCGAGCGGCAGGCCGAAGCCCTTGATCGTGTAGGCGATGAACAGCGTCGGGCGGTCGTCGTCTGCGCCGTCGAACGCCTCGGTGAGCGTTTCGAGGCAGTGGCCGCCGAGGTTGGTCATCAGCTCGGCAAGGCCTGCATCGTCGAGCTACGCGAGCACCGCCTTCGCGCACGCTGCCGATGTCGGCGGTGAGCCGCTGCCGCCACGCCGCGCCGCCCTGATAGGTGAGCGCCGCGTAATCGGCGTTCGGGCAATTGTCGATCCAGTCGGCGAGCGCCTGCCCGCCCGGCTCCCTGAACGCCGCGCGCTGGTGCCGTCCGTGCTTCAGCGTCACCACCCGCCAGCCGCAGGTCTCGAAGATGTCGTCGAAGCGGCGGAACATGCGGTCAGCCGTGGTCGCGTCGAGCGACTGGCGGTTGTAGTCGACGATCCACCAGCAGTTTCGGATGTCGTGCTTGTAGGCCTCGATCAGGCACTCGTAGATGTTGCCCTCGTCGAGCTCGGCGTCGCCCATCAGCGCGATCATGCGGCCCGCGTCCGCCTCCGCCATCAGGCCGTGCGCGATCATGTAGTCCTGCACGAGGCTGGCGAAGGCGGTGACCGCGACGCCGAGGCCCACGGAGCCCGTGGAGAAATCGACCGGGATCACGTCCTTGGTGCGCGAGGGGTAGGACTGCACGCCGCCGAGACCGCGGAACGCCTTCAGCTTGTCCAGCCCCTCATTCCCCAGCAGGTAGTGGATCGCGTGCAGCAGCGGGCCCGCATGGGGCTTCACCGCCACGCGGTCGTTCGGCCCGAGCGCATGGAAATAGAGCGCCGCCATGATCGCGCTCATCGAGGCGCAGCTCGCCTGATGGCCGCCGACCTTGATGCCGTCGACGTTCTCGCGGACGTGGTTGGCGTTGTGGATCGTCCACGACGCGAGCCAGCGCAGCCGCGCCTCGAGGTCTTCGAGCGTGCTCACGCGATCGGGACTAGAAACCGTGACTGCCATCTGTCTGCTCCGCGCTGGATGCCAGTCGTCCGTATATTACGGCCGGGCTCGCGCAGTCCTTGCGAAATGGGGTCGACAGACCTGTGATTTTAGCAGAAACGATTAGATAGGACCTTTGGAAAGCAATTTTGTGCCAACACAACCGCTCGATACGCTCGATGTCAAAATCCTGGAGTGCCTTCAGGAGGACGGCCG
>JACFNY010000089.1 GCA_019454625.1 Sphingomonadaceae bacterium | reverse complement strand
CGCGCGCCTCTCCGAAAAGCTCGCGCGCATCGGCTATGCGACGCCGCTCCACAACCGCAAGCTGCGCGGACGCCCGCCGCTGAAGCTGCTCGGCACGCCGGGCGATCCGATCGCGGGCGATGCCGCGGCGGGCCGCGAGATCGCGGCGGGCAAGCTCGGGTTCGGCGGGCATGTCGAGGCGATCCGCACGCTCAATTTCGCGACCGCGCGCGCGCCGCTCGCGTGGCGCGAATGGGTGCACGGCTTCGAATGGCTGCGCGACCTCGCCGCGGCGAGCGACCGCAAGAAGGGCGCCATCGTCGCCGAGCTGGTGGTCGAGGCATGGCTCGCCAGCTACCGCGACTACGACGAGCTGGCGTGGCGCGCCGATCTCGCCGGGCGGCGGCTGATGTTCTGGCCGCTCTACGCGCCCTACATCCTGTCGCGCAGCGAGCCCATCTACCGCAGCCTCGTGCTCAACCATCTCGCCCGCGCCGCGCGGCACGTCGACCGCGCGCAGGACAAGATGCCGGAAGGGATGCCACGCGTCGAAGCCGCGGCGGGCCTGCTCGCGGCGGGGCTGATCCTGCCCGAAGGCGCGGCACGCAGCGTGCGCGCCGAAAGCGCTTTGAGGAAGGCGCTGGAGGACGTGCTGCTGCCGGGCGGCGGCGTCGCCAGCCGGCGGCCTTCCGATGCGCTTGCGCTGCTCGAACGCCTGCTGACGCTGCGCGCCTTCTACGAGGCGCGGAAGATGGATGTCTCGCCGGTGGTGGCCGAGGCGATCGAAAGCCTCGCCTCCGGCGTCAAGGGGCTGATGCTCGGCGACGGACGGCTCGCCGCCATCCACGGCGGCAATGTCTGCGCGCCGGAACGGGTCGTGAGAGCGCTGGCGCTCGTCGGCGGCAACGTGCGGCCGACGCGCAACGGCGCGGCATCGGGTTTCCAGCGCATGGACGCGGGCAAGACCGTCATCGTCGTCGATGCCGGCCCGCCGCCCGCGAAGGATGCCGGCGGCGGCGCGCACGCCGGAACGCTCGCGCTCGAAATGTCGGACGGCGACGCGCGCATGATCGTGAACTGCGGCGGTGCCGAAGGTGCGGCGGCGGTATTGCCGGATGCGCTCGCGGGGCTGCTGCGCACGACGGCCGCGCATTCGACGCTCGTCATGAACGACACCAATTCGACGCGGCTGCTCGGCGGCGGCGGGCTCGGCAAGGGCGTCGGCGAGGTCGTCGTCACGCGCCACGAAAGCGAGGAGGGCTGCTGGCTCGACGCGACGCACGACGGCTATGCGAAGCGCTTCGGCGTGATCCACCGCCGCCGAATCTTCCTGTCCGCCGACGGGCGGGACATCCGCGGTGAGGATGCGCTGGAGCCCGCGCGCGTCACACGGCTGCTCGGGCGGCGGAGGGCGCTGCCGTTCGACGTGCGCTTCCACCTCGCGCCCGGCGTCGAGGCGACGCCGACCGCGGACGGCAAGGGCGCGCTCGTGAAGCTCGCGGCGGGGCGCGTGTGGCAGATGAAGGTGCGCGGCGGCCGCCTGACGGTTGACGAGAGCATCTTCGTCGACGAAAGCGGCAAGCATCGCGGCGTGGCGCAGGTCGTCATCAGCGGCGAGACGGAAGACGGCGGCGCGACGGTCAACTGGTCGTTCAAGCGCGCCAGCAAGTAACAGGCAGGAAAATCACGATGAGCGAGATGCCGGTGAAGGTCACCCGGGCACTGATTTCGGTTTCGGACAAGACGGGCGTGGTCGACCTCGCCAAAGCGCTCGCGGGGCGGGGCGTGGAGCTGCTCTCCACCGGCGGTACGGCGAAGGCGCTGCGCGACGCGGGCCTTACCGTGAAGGACGTGTCGGAGCACACGGGCTTCCCCGAGATGATGGACGGGCGCGTGAAGACGCTGCACCCGAAGGTGCACGGCGGCCTCCTTGCGCTGCGCGACCACCCCGAGCACGCCGCCGCGATGCGCGAGCACGACATCGCAGCCATCGACGTAGTGGTGGTGAACCTCTACCCGTTCGAGGCGACGGTCGCGAAGGGCGCGGGGCGCGACGAGATCATCGAGAACATCGACATCGGCGGGCCGTCGATGGTGCGCTCAGCGGCGAAGAACCACGGCTACGTCGCGATCCTCACCGACCCCGCCGACTATGCCGAGTTCATCGCGGCGCTCGATGCGAACGACGGCGCGACAGACCTCGCGCTTCGCAAGCGCCTCGCCGCGAAGGCGTTCGCGGCGACGGCGGCTTACGACAGCGCGATCTCGTCGTGGTTCGCATTCGGCGATCAGGGCACGCTGTTCCCCGATACGTTGACTCTCGCGATGACGCGCGGCGATGAGCTGCGCTACGGCGAGAACCCGCACCAGACGGCGGCGTTCTATGCGCCGCGCGGACCGCACGCGAAGGGCATCGGGCAGGCCCGGCAGGTGCAGGGCAAGGCGCTCAGCTACAACAACCTGAACGACGCCGACGGCGCGCTCGAACTCATCGCCGAGTTCAGGGATGCGGGGCCTGCGGTCGCCATCATCAAGCACGCGAACCCGTGCGGCGTGGCGACGGGCGCGAGCCTTGCCGATGCCTATGCGGCGGCGCTCGCCTGCGATCCCGTCTCGGCGTTCGGTGGCATCATCGCGGTCAACCGTCCGCTCGATGCGGCGGCGGCCGAAGCGATCACCGGCATCTTCACCGAGGTCGTCGTGGCGCCCGACGCCGATGAAGCCGCGCTCGCGATCTTCGCGAAGAAGAAGAACCTGCGCCTGCTGCTCACCGAATTGCCGGACCCGGCCCGCGGGGGCCTTGCGCTCAAGACCATCGCGGGCGGCTACCTGCTGCAATCGCGCGACAACGGCGCGATTGCCGAGGCCGATCTCAAGATCGTCACGGAGCGTCAGCCGAGCCCGCAAGAGCTTGCCGACATGCTGTTCGCGTGGCGCGTGGCGAAGCACGTGAAGTCGAACGCCATCGTCTACGCGAAGGACGGCGCGACCGCGGGCATCGGCGCCGGGCAGATGAGCCGCCTCGATTCGGCGCGCATCGCCGCGTGGAAGGCGCGCGATGCGGCGGAAGCAGCGGGCTGGGCGCAGCCGAAGACGGTCGGCTCGGCGGTGGCGTCCGATGCCTTCTTCCCGTTCGCGGATGGCCTGCTCGCGGCGGCGGACGCGGGGGCGACGGCAGTGGTCCAGCCCGGCGGCTCGATCCGCGACGACGAAGTGATCGCGGCGGCAAACGAAAAGGGCCTCGCGATGGCGTTCACCGGGATGCGCCACTTCCGTCACTAGGGACGAATCGTTCCGCTTTCGCTTTGAAAGGCGTAGGCTCCGCGCTTCGCAACAGGGCGAGGGAGGAAGCCATGCGTGTTCTCTGTCTCGGCGTGTGTATCTTTGCGTTCTCGGCGGCCACGGCGCAGGCGGCGGACATCAAGCTTTCGCCCGCCGACACGGCTGCGGCGTTCAAGGCGGCGGGGTTCGCGAAGAAGGGGAACCGCTGGGAAGGCTGCGGCGATCCCGGCACGATGTCGTACACGCCCGGCGCGATCGAAACGGTGCGCGACCTGAACGGCGACGGCCAGCCGGAAGCGATCATCACCGAGGGTAGCAGCTATTGCTTCGGCAACACGGGAACCGGTTACGCGATCGTCAGCAAACAGGCGGCGGGCGGCTGGAAGCTCGTCACGGGCGGCCCCGGCATCCCGAACACGCTCGCCACGAAAGGCGTCGGCGGTTGGCCCGACATCGAGATCGGCGGCCCCGGCTTCTGCTTCCCGGTCGAACGCTGGAACGGCAAGGAATACCGGTTGCACCGTCACCAGTATGGGGGCAAGGTCTGCCGTCCCCCACAATAGGCCGCAATCCGGGTGATGCCGGCCTGCAAAGCATGGGCTTTCTGTGCTTCCGGTGCTCACGTACCTTTAGTACGCTGCGCGCCGGTTCTCGAAAGCCGTCCTTTTCGGCTCGGCCTGACCCGGATTCCGACCCATTGACTGATTGACGAGTTTCGATGTCCGATCCGACCACCATCCGCCGCCTCTACGGGCGGCGACAGGCATTTGCGCTGCGTAACCGGGCGCAGCGACTCGTCGAGGAGCTGCTGCCCGCGGTGGCCGTGCCGAAGGACGGGCCGCTGGATAGCGTGCGCCTGTTCGGAGATAGGCGTCCGCTGGAGCTGGAGATCGGCTTCGGCAAGGGCGAGCATCTGGTCGCGCACGCCAAGGCGCGGCCGGGGACGGGGTTCATCGGCTGCGAGCCGTTCCTGAACGGCGTGACGGGGCTCCTCGGCCACATCGAGGATGACGGCCTCAGAAATGTCCGCGTTCATGATGGCGATGCGCTGGGTGTCCTCGAACGCCTGCCGGACGCGTCGCTGGAGCGCGTGTACCTGCTGCATCCCGACCCGTGGCCGAAGGCGCGGCACGCCAAGCGGCGCTTCGTCAATCCGGGGCCGCTCGACCGCATCGCCGCGAAGCTGAAGCCGGGGGGCGAGTTCCGGCTCGCCACCGACCATCCCGTCTACATGCGCTGGTCGTTGATGCAGATGACGCGACGGGCTGATTTCGAATGGCTTGCCGAGCGTCCGTCCGACTGGGAGGAGCGACCCGAAGACTGGCCGCCGACGCGTTACGGCGAATGGGCGGCGGGCGAGGGCCGGCCGATCTGGTATTTCCGGTATCGGCGGAAGTAAGGGAGAGCGACATGGCCGCGAACGAAGCCCCTGTGACGACAGCGATGGAGGGCGGCGTTCTGCGCTTGACGCTGAATGCGCCGTCCGCGCGCAACAGCCTGTCCTTCGTCATGATCGAGGCGCTGCGCGCGGCGCTTACCGCCGCCGAGGCGGACAAGGCCGTCCGCGTCATCGTGATCGCGGCGGCGGGGCCCGTGTTCTCCGCCGGGCACGACCTCAAGGAGATGGCGGCGGCGCGCGCGGCTGCGGACGGCGGCCGGGCGGCGTTCCTCCGCCTGTTCGAGGCGTGCAGCCAGCTCATGCAGCAGGTCGTCAATCATCGCTGCCCGGTGATCGCCGAGGTCTCGGGCGTCGCGACCGCGGCCGGGTGCCAGCTTGTCGCGAGCTGCGATCTCGCCGTGGCGGGGGAATCGGCGCGCTTCGCGACGCCGGGCGTGCGGATCGGCCTGTTCTGCTCGACGCCGATGGTGGCGCTGACGCGCAGCGTCGCCCCCAAGCACGCGATGGAGATGCTGCTGACCGGCGATCTCATCGACGCGCCGCGCGCGGCCGAGATCGGCCTCGTCAACCGCGTGGTGGCGGATGATGCGCTCGTGCGTGAGACGATGGCGCTTGGCCGCCAGATCGCTGCGCGTTCGCAGCTCACGGTCGGTATCGGCAAGCGCGCCTTCTACGCGCAGCGCGAGATGCCGCTCGCCGAGGCCTATGCCTATGCGGCGACGGTGATGACCGAGAACATGATGGCGGCCGACGCCTGCGAGGGCATCGGCGCCTTCATCGGGAAGCGCGATCCGGTCTGGACCGATACCTGACGCTCAGTACGCGGGCGTCAGCTTCAGCAGGCGGCCGTTCTCGCCGTCCTCCAGCAACCAGATCGCGCCGTCCGGGCCTTGCTCGACGGCGCGGATGCGCGCTTCCATCGGCCACTGGTCGGCCTTGGTCGCGGTCTCGCCGTCGAGATCGACACGGATCAGCGCCTCGCCTGAAAGCGCGCCGATGAAGGCGTCGCCCTTCCACTCCGGGAACAGGTCGCCCTTGTAGACTAGCAGGCTTGAAGGCGAGATCGATGGGTTCCAGAACAGCTTCGGCGGTTCGAACCCGTCGCCCGGCGCATGGTCGGGAATGGGCGTCCCGTCATAGTGATCGCCGTTCGAAACCTTCGGATAGCCGTAGTTCACACCCTTGCGGATGAGATTGAGCTCGTCGCCGCCCGCCGGACCCATCTCCATCTCCCACAGGCGGCCTTCGCCATCGAAGTCGATGCCGAGCGGATTGCGGATGCCGTAGGCCCAGACCTGCGCCTTCACGCGGCCCTGATCGTAGAAGGGGTTGTCCGACGGAATCATGCCCGTGTCGGAGAGGCGCACGATCTTGCCGAGGTTGGCGTTCAGGTCCTGTGCGGGGTCGAACTTCTGCCGCTCGCCGCTCGACACGTACATCATGCTGTCCGGCCCGAAGGCGATGCGGTGGCCGTAGTGGCCCCGGCCGGTGACCTTGGGCTCCTGCCGCCAGATCACCTGCAGCGCCTCGATGCGGGGTGCGCCGCCGTCCAGCACCAGCTTGCCGCGCGCCACCGCCGCGCCGCGCGTGTCGCTGTCGCCGGCCTCCGCGTAGCTGAGGTAGATGTAGCCGTTGTTCGCGAAGTCGGGATGGAGCGCGACATCGCCGAGACCGCCCTGGCCGCCGTAGTCGACCTTGGGCACGCCCGCGACGTCCCGCGTGTCGCCGCCGAGCCGGACGAGCTTCAGCACGCCCTTCTTCTCGGTGACGAGGATGCGGCCGTCGGGAAGGAAGGCGAGCGCCCACGGCTCCTCGAACTTGCCCATTTCGGCAGCGGTGAAGGGCTTGCCCGTCTTTGCGGTCGGTGCGGCGGCCTCGGTGTCCCGGTTCGTGTTGCCGTTCGCGCCGCAGGCGGCGAGGCTGACGGCGGAAACGAGGGCGAGCGCGGTGAAGGTGCGGATCATGTGGCAATGTCTCCATCGTGCGGGGATGGGTGAAGGCTAACCTGATGTTCGGCTGCTGACAAATGCCCGTGATGACACCTCCGCGCCTGCTCTTGCGGGGCGGCGGCTTTGCGCCTATATGAGCGGCATTCTCCACATGGGTAGTCCAAGCGGAGGTCGGTTCCAAGGTTCGGGACCGGCGCCGAAGGGCCGTATCCGCAAGGGAGGCTGGAGCTTGACGGACACGAAGGCGCTCGAGGCACTGGTCGAGCCGATCGCAACCGCGATGGGCTTCGATCTCGTGCGTGTCGCGCTGATGAACGGTCCGGGCGGGCTGACATTGCAGGTGATGGCGGAAGACCCCGCGACGCGGCAGCTCACCATCGACCAGTGCGCGGCGCTCAGCCGCCGCGTGTCGGACGTGCTCGACGAGGCCGACCCGATTCCGGACGAGTACAACCTCGAGGTGAGTTCGCCCGGCATCGACCGGCCGCTGACCCGCCTTCAGGATTTCGCCGACTGGGCCGGCTATGTCGCGAAGATCCAGCTCGCCGAACCGGTCGAGGGGCGGAAGCGGTTTCAGGGGCACATTCTCGGCCTCGATGATGCTATGGTGCGCATCGCGGTCGAGGGACTCGGCGAGACCGCGCTGCCGTTTGCAGGCATCGCCAGCGCCAAGCTGGTGCTGACGGACGAACTCATCAAGGCAACGAAGCCGCTCTCCAGCGAGGGCGCAGACGAGTTAGACGAGGAAGAGGAAGACGACTGATGGCCACCGCGATTTCCGCCAACAAGGCCGAGCTGCTGGCGATTGCCGATGCCGTTGCGCGCGAGAAGTCGATTGATCGCGTGATCGTGATCGAGGCGATGGAAGAGGCCATCCAGCGCGCCGCGCGGGCCCGCTACGGCGCCGAGAACGACATCCGCGCCAAGATCGACCCGCAGTCCGGCGAGATGCGTTTGTGGCGCGTGCTCGAAGTGGTCGAGGCGCCCGAGGATTATTTCAA
>JACFNY010000088.1 GCA_019454625.1 Sphingomonadaceae bacterium | reverse complement strand
CCGCCTTGTTGCGGAAGTCCGGCGTCAGGATTTCGATCGTCGTGTCCGGCGCGCGGCGGCGCATCGCCTCGATCACGCGCACGAACTGGGTGGCGCCGCCGTCGGCCAAGTCGTCGCGGTCGACGCTGGTGATGACGATATGTTCGAGGCCAAGCTCGGCGGCAGCCGTCGCCACGTGCTCGGGCTCCAGCGGGTCGACCGGGTTCGGCATCCCCGTCTTCACGTTGCAGAAGGCGCAGGCGCGCGTGCACGTGTCGCCGAGGATCATCACGGTCGCGTGCTTCTGCGTCCAGCACTCGCCGATGTTCGGGCACGCCGCCTCTTCGCAGACCGTGTTGAGGCCGAGGTCCCGCATCAGCCTCCGCGTCTGCGAGAAACCGACGCTCGTCGGCGCCTTCACGCGCAGCCAGTCCGGCTTGCGGGTGCGGATCGGGGAAACGGGTGCGGGATCAGCGTCTGCCATGCGCGCCTAGATAGCGGCCGCGACAATATAATCCAACCGTGAGTTCTTGCATGGCAGGCATGAACGGTTTAGCCCGTTTCCATGTCCGGCTTCGATGAGTTGATCGACGGCTACCGCCGGTTTCGCGGCGGCGCCTATATCGCCCAGAAGGCGCGCTATGATGCGCTGAGGTCGAGCCAGAGCCCCAAGACGATGATCATCTCCTGCTCGGACAGCCGCGTCGATCCGACGCTGATCTTCGACGTGGGACCGGGCGAGATTTTCGCGGTGCGGAACATCGCCAACCTGGTGCCGCCGTTCGAGATCGGCGGCGGGCGCCACGGCGTTTCGGCCGCATTGGAGTTCGCCGTGACGCAGCTCGAGGTCGAGAGCGTCGTGGTGATGGGCCACGGCGGCTGCGGCGGCGTGCAGGCCGCGCTGACCCGCAAGTTCGAGGGCGCGCCGGCGGGCGCGGGCGGCTTCATCGCGAACTGGATCGACCTGCTGGACGAGGCGCGCGACCGCATCCTCCACGAGCATCACGGCCATCTGGGCCGGGAGGTCGAGTATGCGCTGGAGCTGGAGGCGGTGAAGGTTTCCCTGCGAAACCTCCGCACCTTCCCCTGCATCCCCGAGCGCGAGGCCGCGGGCAAGCTGAAGTTGATCGGCGCCTATTTCGCGATCCGGGACGGCGTGCTGCACGTCCTCGACGAGGCGACCGGCATCTTTGCCCCGGCGGGATGATTTCCTGAAGAACCCAAAATTTTCGGGTTCATATTCTATTTTATGAAATTGAATCCGAAAATTTCACGACGTTTCAAAGTTTTCTTGCAAGATTATTGAATCTTCCGTTTCCCCGCGCCGACGTGCTCAGGGGAAGGATCGCTCGTGTCGACCATTGATGAAAAGCTGGAACCGATCTACGCGGAGGTTCTGCGGCGCAACCCTGCCGAGGTGGAGTTCCACCAGGCCGTCAGGGAGGTCCTGGACAGCCTCGGCACCGTGGTCGCCAAGCACCCGGACTATGCCGACGGCGCGCTCATCGAGCGGATTTGCGAGCCTGAACGCCAGATCATCTTCCGCGTGCCGTGGGTGGACGACAGGGGACGGGTCCAGATCAATCGCGGTTTCCGGGTCGAATTCAACTCGGCGCTCGGCCCCTACAAGGGCGGTCTCCGCTTCCATCCGAGCGTCCTTCTTGGAACCGTCAAGTTCCTCGGCTTCGAGCAGGTCTTCAAGAACGCGCTGACCGGGCTCCCGATCGGCGGCGGCAAGGGCGGGTCGGACTTCGACCCCAAGGGCCGCTCCGAGGGCGAGATCATGCGCTTCTGCCAGTCCTTCATGACCGAGCTTTACCGGCACATCGGCGAGCATACCGACGTGCCCGCGGGCGACATCGGCGTCGGCCAGCGCGAGCTCGGCTACATGTTCGGCCAGTACAAGCGCATCACCAACCGCTACGAATCGGGCGTGCTGACCGGCAAAGGGCTGACATGGGGCGGCTCCAAGGTCCGCACCGAGGCGACGGGCTACGGCGCGGTCTATTTCGTCTCGGAGATGCTGAAGGCGCGCGGTCTCGATTTCGACGGCCGCACGGTCGTCGTCTCCGGCTCCGGCAACGTCGCGGTCTACACGATCGAGAAGATCCTCAGCCTCGGCGGCAAGGTCGTCGCCTGCTCCGACTCCGCGGGCTATGTCGTCGACAAGCGCGGCATCGACCTCGACCTCCTGAAGGAGATCAAGGAAACCCGCCGCGCCCGCATTGCCGACTATGCGGAAATCCGGCGCGACGGCGCCCTGTTCGTGCCGAACGGCACGATCTGGGACGTGCCGTGCGACGTCGCCATGCCCTGCGCGACGCAGAACGAGCTCACTGGGTCGGATGCCCGCACGCTGGTGAAGAACGGCGTCGTCGCCGTGGGCGAAGGCGCCAACATGCCGTGCACGCCGGAGGCCGTCCGGGCGTTTCAGGAGGCGGGCGTGCTGTTCGGCCCCGGCAAGGCGACGAACGCGGGCGGCGTCGCCACCAGCGCGCTCGAAATGCAGCAGAACGCCTCGCGCGACAGCTGGTCGTTCGAGGACACGGAAACGCGCCTCGCGAACATCATGCGCGGCATCCACGAGCGTTGCGCCGAGACCGCCGAGGAGTACGGTGCGCCGGGCAACTACGTCGCGGGCGCGAACATCGCGGGCTTCATCCGCGTGGCGGAGGCGATGCGGGCGCTGGGCGTGATCTGACGCCTGCGCCCGTTCCCTGTCAGATGTGGAGCGGCCGTCCGTAGGCGGCGAGCACGCTTTCGTGCATCATTTCCGAAAGCGTCGGGTGCGGGAAGGTCGTGCCGATCAGCTCGGCCTCGGTTGTCTCGAGCTCGCGCGCGACGACATAGCCCTGGATCAGTTCCGTCACCTCCGCGCCCACCATGTGCGCGCCGAGAAGCTCGCCTGTCGCCTCGTCGAACACGGTCTTCACGAAGCCCTCGGTTTCGCCGAGCGCAATCGCCTTGCCGTTGCCGATGAAGGGGAACTTGCCGACCTTGACCTTGTAACCCGCCTCCTTTGCCTTCGCCTCGGTGAGGCCCACGGAGGCGACCTGCGGGCGTGAGTAGGTGCAGCCGGGGATGTTGGCCGTGCTGAGCGCATGAACGTCCTTCACCCCCGCCATCTTCTCCACGCAGACGACCGCCTCGTGCATCGCCTTGTGCGCGAGCCACGGGCCGCTCGTCACGTCGCCGATGGCCCAGATGCCGTCGATATTGGTGCGGCCGTAGCCGTCCGTCTCGATGTGCCTGTTCGGAAGCTGCTTCACGCCGAGCGTTTCGAGGCCGATCTCCTCGACATTCGGTACGATGCCGATCGCGACGATGGCGTGGCTGAACTCCTGCGTCTCCACCTTGCCGTCGGCGAACTTGATCTCGGCCTTCACGCCCTTGGCGGTCGCCTCCAGCTTCTGGACGCCGGTCTTGCTGTGGATCGTCATGCCCTGCTTGGTAAGTTGCTTCTCCATGAAAGCGCTGACCTCGTCGTCCTCGACCGGGAGGATACGCTTGAGCATCTCGACGACCGTCACCTTGGCGCCGAGGTCCGAATAGAAGCTCGCGAACTCGATGCCGATGGCGCCCGAGCCGATCACCAGCAGCGTTTCCGGCACCGCTTCCGGCACCAGCGCGTGACGATACGTCCAGATGCGCTTGCCATCCGCCTTCGCAAACGGAAGCTCGCGGGCGCGGGCGCCGGTCGCGACGATGATGTTCTTCGCGGAGAGCTCGGTCGTCTTGCCGTCCTTCGAAACGGAGAGCTTCCCCTTCCCCGTCAGCGTGCCGACGCCCTCGTGAACGTCAATCTTGTGCTTCTTCATCAGCCCCTTGACGCCGCCGTTCAGCTGATCGGCGACCTTGCGGCTGCGCGCCACGACCGCCTTGATGTCGAACGATGGCTTCTCGGCGCTGAGCCCGTAGGCCGAAGCGTGCGTCAGATAATGGAAGATCTCCGACGAGCGCAGCAGCGCCTTCGTCGGGATGCACCCCCAGTTGAGGCAAATGCCGCCGAGCCGCTCGCGTTCGACGATGGCGGTCTTCATGCCGAGTTGCGCCGCCCGGATCGCCGCGACATAGCCCCCCGGCCCGGAGCCAAGGACGATGAGATCATAGCTGGACATCGGCGATCCTTACGCGAGCAAGGTAAGCGGGTTTTCGACGAGGCGCTTGAACGCCTGCATCAGCCGTGCACCGTCCGCGCCGTCGATGGCGCGGTGGTCGAAGCTGCCGGTCGCCGACATCACCGTGGCGATGGCGAGCGCGTCGTTCACCACGAACGGCCGCTTCTCGCCCGCGCCGATCGCCATGATCATGCCCTGCGGCGGGTTGATGACAGCCTCGAACTGCTTGATGCCGTACATGCCCATGTTGGAGATGGAGGCGGTGCCGCCCTGATACTCGTGCGGCTGGAGCTTGCCCTCCTTGGCGCGGCCAGCGAGTTCCTTCATCTCGGTCGCGATGGCGGACAGGCTCTTGCTGTTCGCGCCGATGATGATCGGCGTGATGAGGCCGTTCGGGATCGACACCGCCACCGAGATGTCGGCGCGGCTGTACTTGAAGAGCTGGTCACCCGAGATCGAGACGTTGCACTCCGGCACTTCGATCAGCGCAGCGGCAAGCGCCTTGATCAGCAGGTCGTTGACGCTGAGCTTCACCCCGCGCGGCTCCAGCGCCGCATTCAGCTCGCCGCGCAGTTTGAGGAGCGCATCGAGTTCGATGTCCACGGTGAGGTAGATGTGCGGGATCGTCTGCTTGGCCTCGGTGAGACGGCGCGCGATGGTCTTGCGCATGTTCGAGAGCTTGACTGCCTCATGCGGAATCTCCGTCTCGAACGCCGCAGGCGCTGCGACCGGCGCGGGCGCGACGGCCTTTGGCGCGGATGCGGGTGTTGCCGCCTTGCCGCCATCGAGGTCCGCTTTCACGACACGGCCGCCGGGGCCGCTGCCTTCGACAGCGGAGAGGTCTATGCCCTTCGCCTCGGCGATGCGGCGCGCGAGCGGGCTCGCCTTGACGCGGTCGCCTGCATCCGCTGCCGCCGGAGCAGGAGCCGCAGGCTTCGGCGCTTCCGCCTTCGCCGGTTCCGGCGCGGGCTGCGGCTTCTCTTCGGCCTTCAAGGCAGGCTTCGGCGCCTCTTTCGGTTCGGCTTTCGCGGCCTTCGGCGCGGAGACTTCTTCGCCCTCTTCCGCGAGCATGGCGATGAGCTGGCCGACCGGCACGTCCTCCGTTCCTGCCGCGACGACGATCTTCGCGACGACGCCCTCGTCGATGGCTTCCACTTCCATCGTCGCCTTGTCGGTCTCGATCTCGGCGATGACGTCGCCCGGCGACACCTTGTCGCCTTCCTTCACCAGCCACTTCGCGAGCGTCCCCGTCTCCATCGTCGGCGACAGCGCGGGCATCGTAATGTCAATCGGCATGTTCAGTCCTTGTAGGTGACGCGCTTGGCGGCGGCGACAACGTCGGCAGCCTTCACGAGTGCGGCTTTTTCGAGGTTCGCGGCGTAGGGCAGCGGAACGTCGGCATTGGTGACGCGGAGGACGGGCGCATCGAGGTCGTCGAAGCCCTCTTCCATTATGATCGCCATGATTTCCGAGGCGATCGAGCACTGCGGCCAGCCTTCCTCGACGACGACCATGCGGTTCGTCTTCCTGAGGCTGGCGAGCACCGTCGCACGGTCGAGCGGGCGCAGCGTGCGCAGATCGACGACCTCGGCCTCGATCCCCTCCTCCGCCAGCGTCTTCGCCGCTTCGAGCGCGACCCCGACGCCGATCGAGTAGGAGACGAAGGTGACGTCGGTGCCTTCGCGCGCGATCCGCGCTTTCCCGATGGGAAGCACGTAGTCGTCGATCTCGGGCACGTCGAAGCTCTGGCCGTAGAGCAGTTCGTTTTCGAGGAACACGACCGGATCGGGCGAGCGGATCGCCGCTTTCAGCAGCCCCTTCGCGTCCGCCGCGCTGTAGGGCGCGATGACGATGAGGCCGGGCACGCTCGCGTACCACGGGGCGTAGTTCTGGCTGTGCTGCGCAGCGACGCGCGCGGCGGCGCCGTTCGGCCCACGGAACACCATCGGGCAGCGCATCTGTCCGCCCGACATGTAGTTGGTCTTGGCGGCCGAGTTCACGATATGGTCGATCGCCTGCATGGCGAAGTTGAAGGTCATGAACTCGACGATCGGCCTCAGGCCGCCCATCGCCGCGCCGGTGCCGACGCCCGCGAACCCGTATTCGGTGATCGGCGTGTCGATGACGCGCTGGGATCCGAATTCCTCCAGAAGGCCCTGCGTCACCTTGTAGGCGCCCTGATACTCGGCGACCTCCTCGCCCATCACGAAGACGCGGCCGTCGGCGCGCATCTCCTCGGCCATCGCGTCGCGCAGCGCCTCGCGCACCGTCATGCGGCGGAGGTTGGTGCCCGCCGGGATTTCAGGATCGTTCGCGACCTCCGGCTGCGGAGTCGGGATGGCCTTGGCGCCGGAGGGGGCTTCGGTCTTCTGCTCCGGGTGCTTCGCAGGAGCCTCTTCCTTGGCTTCGGGCGGTTCGGCCTTCGCAGGCGCGGCCTCACCCTCGCCGTCGTCGATCACCGCGATCAGCGTGCCGACGGCGACGCCGTCAGAGCCCGCGGGCACGAGGATCTTCGACAGGACGCCGCCCTCGTCGGTTTCGAGCTCCATCGTTGCCTTGTCGGTCTCGATCTCGGCGATGACGTCGCCGGGCTTCACCGCGTCGCCTTCCTTCACCAGCCACTTGGCGAGCGTCCCCTCCTCCATCGTCGGCGACATGGCGGGCAGCTTGATCTCGATCGCCATCAGTAGCTCCCCACCAGAACGTCGGTATGAAGCTCGGACAGTTCCGGCTCGGGCGTCTGCTCGGCAAAGTCGGCGGAATCGTTGACGATGGCCCGCACCTCCTTCTCGATGTCCTTGAGCTTCGCCTCGTCCACCCCGGCGGCGAGCAGGTGCTTCTTCGCCGCCTCGATCGGATCGGACTTCTCGCGCATCTCCTGCACCTCCTCGCGCGAGCGGTACTTCGCGGGGTCGGACATGGAGTGGCCGCGATAGCGGTAGGTCTTGAGTTCGAGGAGCAGCGGCCCCTTGCCCGAGCGCACCCAGTCGAGCGCCATCTCGGCCGCGCCGCGCACTTCGAGCACGTCCATGCCATTCACCTGCACGCCTTCGATGCGGAAGCTTTCGCCGCGGCGGTAAAGCTGGTCCTCGGCGCTGGCGCGGTTGACGCTGGTACCCATCGCGTACTGGTTGTTCTCGACGATGTAGACCACGGGCAGCTTCCACAGCTCCGCCATGTTGAAGCTCTCGTAGACCTGCCCCTGGTTCGCGGCGCCGTCGCCGAAATAGGTGAGGCAGACGTTGCCGTCGCCCTTGTACTTGTGCGCGAAGGCAAGGCCGGTGCCGAGCGGCACCTGCGCGGCGACGATGCCGTGGCCGCCGTAGAAGCCGTGCTCGACGCTGAACATGTGCATCGAGCCGCCCTTGCCCTTGGAGATGCCCGCGGCGCGGCCGGTCAGCTCCGCCATCACCGCCCGCGATTCGATGCCGCAGGCGAGCATGTGGCCGTGATCACGGTAGCCGGTGATGACGCTGTCCCCGGCTTTCAGCGCGGACTGGAGGCCGACGACGACGGCCTCCTGCCCGATGTAGAGGTGGCAGAAGCCGCCGATCAGGCCCATGCCG
>JACFNY010000677.1:268-1003 GCA_019454625.1 Sphingomonadaceae bacterium | reverse complement strand
ATCAAGGACGCCGTCGCCACCATCGGCGAGAACATGAGCCTGCGCCGCTCGGCCAGGCTTTCCGTGCCGGCCGGCGTGGTCGCGACCTACATCCACAACGCCGCCGCCGACGGCCTCGGCAAGATCGGCGTGCTCGTCGCGATCGAGACGGATGGCGACGCGGAGGCTGCGCGCGGTTTCGCCCGCCAGGTGGCGATGCACGTCGCCGCCACCAACCCGCTGGCGCTGACCCCGGAAGAGGTCGACCCGGCGGCGAGCGCCCGCGAGAAGGAAATCTTCGCCGCCCAGGCGCGCGAGTCGGGCAAGCCGGAAAACATCATCGAGAAGATGGTGGAAGGCCGCATGCGCAAGTTCTTCGAGGAAGTCGTGCTGTTGAAGCAGGCTTTCGTGATGAACTCCGACCTGACCGTCGAGGCGGCGCTGAAGGCGGCCGAGAAGGACATCGGCGCCGCGGCGAGGCTGACCGGCTTCGTGCGCTTCGCGCTCGGCGAGGGCGTCGAGAAGGAAGAGAGCGACTTCGCGGCGGAAGTCGCGGCGGCCGTCAAGAGCTGATAGCGCCCCGACCTTCATCCGATCGAACGAAGGGCGCCGCGTGACATCGCGGCGCCCTTCGTGTATCGCCTGCACCGCGCACCCCCGGAAAGAGGAAGACCCATGCCGTCCAAGCCAGCCTATCGCCGCGTCCTTCTCAAAGCGTCCGGCGAGGCGCTGATGGGCGAGCAGGGATTCGGCATC
>JACFNY010000677.1:0-258 GCA_019454625.1 Sphingomonadaceae bacterium | reverse complement strand
GACATCGCGGCGCCCTTCGTGTATCGGCTGCTGCGCGTTCCACACAGTCCGGGGAAGTCCCATGCCGCAAAAGCCAGCCTACCGCCGCGTCCTGTTGAAAGCCTCCGGCGAGGCGCTGATGGGCGAGCAGGGATTCGGCATCGACGTCTCCGTCGCCGACCGCATCGCCGCCGACGTGGCCGAGGCGCGCGCCATGGGCGTCGAGGTCGGCATCGTCATCGGCGGCGGCAACATCTTCCGCGGCGTCGCGGTGGCGTC
>JACFNY010000087.1 GCA_019454625.1 Sphingomonadaceae bacterium | reverse complement strand
GGAGCCGCCCGACGAACGGTCGAGGTTCCACGGGTTCCGCGTCGCGCCGGTCAGGATCGGCTCGGTCGTCGCCGTGGCGCCGAATTCCGGCAGGGTCGACCGCCCGATCGAGATGAAGCCCGCCGACTCGATCGCGGCCGGGTAGGCATCGGTCTCGCTGGCGATATTCGTGGCGAGTGCCCGGCAGCCCTGCGTGTAGGGCAGGCCCTTCTGGTGCACGTTGTCCTTGATCAGCGTCGGCACGCCCGCCAGCGGTCCGGTCACGCCGTTCGCCGCCATCTCGCGCGCCCGCTCGAAGTTCGGCAGCTTCACGGCATTGATCTTGGCGTTCACCGTTTCCAGCCGCCTGATCGCCGCCTCGACGAGTGCCGCGGGCTGCGCCTTGCCTTCGCTTATCGCCTTCGCCTGCGAAACCGCGTCCGTCCACTTGCTGGGCGCCGCCTTCGGCGCGGTCGTCTGGCGACAGGCGGAAAGCGCGGCCAGCGCCGTGCCCGCTTCAAGAAAACGGCGCCGTGAAACGAAAGCCATGTGCTTCTCCCCCCGAATCGGACAGCCAACTGTTCCAGCCGTCAGCCGCGGATGCAATCTGGCAGATTGAGAGGGTGGGCCGATCAGCCTGCGCGGCGCGTCTCCAGCCAGCTTTCCAGCCACTTGATCGAATAGTCGCCGTTCTGGAACTCCGGGTCCTCGATCAGTGCCTGGTGCAGCGGGATCGTCGTCTTGGGGCCGGAGATGATGTATTCCTCCAGCGCGCGCCTGAGCCGCATCAGGCAGTCGTTGCGGCCCGAGCCGTAGACGATCAGCTTGGAGATCAGGCTGTCGTAGTTCGGCGGGATGCGGTAGCCGTCGTAGAGCGCGCTGTCGACGCGCACGTGGAGGCCGCCCGGCGCGTGGTAGTGCTCCACCTTGCCGGGGGCGGGGACGAACGTCGCCGGGTCCTCGGCGTTGATGCGGCACTCGATGGCGTGGCCGGAGAAGCGGATGTCCTCCTGTTTCACCGAAAACGGCAGGCCGGCCGCGATGCGGATCTGCTCGCGCACGAGGTCGAGCCCGGTGATCATCTCGGTGACGGGATGCTCCACCTGAAGCCGCGTGTTCATCTCGATGAAGTAGAAGCGCCCGTCCTCGTACAGGAACTCGATCGTGCCCGCGCCGCGATAGCCGAGGCCCGCGATGGCCTTGCGCACGATCTCGCCCATCTCCGCGCGCTCGGCGGCGTTGAGCGCGGGCGAGGGGGCTTCCTCCAGCACCTTCTGGTGACGGCGTTGCAGCGAGCAGTCGCGCTCGCCGAGATGGACGGCATTGCCGTGCGTGTCGCCGAACACCTGGAACTCGATGTGGCGCGGGTTGCCGAGGTACTTCTCGATATAGACCGTGTCGTCGCCGAACGCGGCCTTCGCCTCGGCGCGCGCTTGCGCGATCAGCGTGCCGAGCTTTTCCGGGCTGTCGACGACCTTCATGCCGCGCCCGCCGCCGCCCGCCGCCGCCTTCACCAGCACCGGATAGCCGATCTCGAACGCCACCGTCTCGGCGTCCGAAAGGTCCGTCACCGGCCCGTCGCTGCCCGGCACCAGCGGCAGGCCGAGGCGCGCGGCCGTGCGCTTCGCCTCGACCTTGTCGCCCATCATGCGGATGTGCTCGGGGCTCGGCCCGATCCACGCGATCTTGTGTTCCTCCACGATCTCGGCGAAACGCGCGTTCTCGGAAAGGAAGCCGTAGCCGGGGTGGATCGCGTCCGCGCCGGTGATCTCGGCGGCCGCGATGATCGCGGGGATGTTGAGATACGATTCCGCCGCGCTCGGCGGCCCGATGCAGACGGCTTCGTCGGCGAGGCGCACGTGCATGGCGTCTGAATCGGCGGTGGAGTGCACAGCGACCGTCCTGATGCCCATTTCGTGGCAGGCGCGGTGGACGCGAAGCGCGATTTCGCCGCGGTTCGCGATGAGGATCTTGTCGAACATCCTATTCGATGACCACCAGCGGCTGGTCGTATTCCACGGGCTGCTCGTTCGCCACGCAGATCTTCACGACCTTGCCGGATTTGGGCGCGGTAATCGGGTTCATCACCTTCATCGCCTCGACGATCAGCAGCGTGTCGCCCGCCGAAACGCTGCCGCCTTCCTTGATGAAGGGCGGCGCGCTCGGCTCGGAGGAGAGGTAGACGGTGCCCACCATCGGCGATTTCACGGTGCCGGGGTGGCTCTTGAGGTCGGTTTCGGCCGGCGCGGCGGGCGCCGGTGCAGCCGCGGCCGGTGCAGCGGCGGCGACCGGCGCCGCGGCGACAACGCCGCTCACCTGCCGGGCGACGCGGATCTTGCGCCCGTCGTCCTCCACCTCGATTTCCGTCAGGCCGGTCTCGTCCAGCAATTCGGCAAGCTGGCGCACCAGCTGCGTGTCGACGTTCATGCCCGTCTTACCATTGGTCACGTTGCGTCCCCGTTATCGTTGCTATTGTGTAAGGTCTAGAGTTTCGCGGCGGCGTCCAGCGCCAGCGCGTATCCGTGGATGCCGAGGCCCGTGATCGAACCCTTCGCGACCGGCGCCACGTGGCTGACGTGCCGGAAGGGCTCGCGGGCGTGAGGGTTGGAAATATGGACTTCGATCACCGGAACCGCAATCGCCTTGATGGCGTCACGGATCGCGATCGACGTGTGCGTATAGGCCCCGGCGTTCAGGATCACGGCCTTCGCCTTCCGCGACGCCGCCTCGTGAAGCCAGTCGACGAGGTGCCCCTCGTGGTTCGACTGGCGCACGTCCACCTCGAGGCCGAGCGCCTTGGCGCGGTCCTCCAGCATCGCCGCCACGTCATCGAGCGTGTCGGCGCCGTAGATCTCCGGCTCGCGCGTGCCGAGCAGGTTGAGGTTCGGCCCGTTGAGGACCAGCACCAGCGGCCTTTTTGCCATTCGAAGCCCCTTTGCCCCAGACATCTGGTCTGCGGCGAAAGCGGCCCTTATATGGACGCTCCGCGCGACAGGGAAGCCCGAGAAGAACAAGGAACCGATGACCATCAGCATCACCGTGAACGGCGAGCCCCGCCGCATCGCCCCCGGCGCCAGCATCGCCGCGCTCGTCGCCGAGCTGGACCTCGATCCGACGCGCGTGGCGGTTGAGCGGAACCTCGAGATCGTCCCGAAGTCGGCCTACGCCGAGGTTGCGCTGGCGGACGGCGACCGGCTGGAGATCGTGCATTTCGTGGGTGGCGGCAGTGCCGGCGGCAGCGAGGACGCCATTGAAGACGATAGCTGGGAAGTCGCCGGACGTCGCTTCACCTCGCGGCTGATCGTCGGCACCGGCAAGTACAGGGACTATTCCGTCAACGCCGCCGCCGTGGAGGCCTCGGGTGCGGAGATCGTCACCGTCGCCGTGCGCCGCGTCAACCTCACCGACCGCTCGCAGCCGCTTCTCACCGATTATGTCGATCCCAAGCGCTACACCTACCTGCCCAACACCGCGGGCTGTTTCACGGCGGAGGAGGCGATGCGCACGCTGCGGCTGGCGCGCGAGGCGGGCGGCTGGAACCTCGTGAAGCTCGAAGTGCTCGGCGAGGCGAAGACGCTCTACCCGGACATGGAGCAGACGCTCCGCGCCACGAGGGAGCTGGTGAACGACGGCTTCGACGTCATGGTCTACTGCGCGGACGATCCCATCGCCGCGAAGAAGCTGGAGGACGCGGGCGCCGCCGCGATCATGCCGCTCGGCGCGCCCATCGGCTCGGGCCTCGGCATCCAGAACCCGGTGATGATCCGCCTCATCGTCGAGCAGGCGAAGGTGCCCGTGCTCGTCGACGCGGGCGTCGGCGCGGCGTCGGACGCGGCGGTGGCGATGGAGCTCGGCTGCGACGGCGTGCTCATGAACACCGCGATCGCGGAGGCGAAGGACCCGGTGACGATGGCCCGCGCCATGCGCCACGCGGTGCAGGCCGGGCGTCTCTCCTACCGCGCCGGGAGGATGCAGCGGCGCCTTTACGCCGATCCGTCGAGCCCGCTCGGCGGCCTCATCTGAGCTTTGCGACGAACGGCGGAACTGCCGCCGCACCCCGCGCATTCTCCTTCGGCACGCTTCCCCCGGCGTGCAGTTTTGGAGGAGAATTTTCATGGGCGAACTCAAGGACCGCGCGAAAGGCCTCGCCAACGAGGCGGCGGGCAACATCAAGCAGGCCGTCGGCAAGGCCACGAAAAACCCGCGTCTTGAAGCCGAAGGCATCGCGCAGGAACGCAAGGGTGAAGTCCAGAACGCGAAAGGCAAGGTGAAGGGCGCCCTCGGCGACCGCCTCTGACGCCTTTGCGCGTGAAGGAGGCGGCCGGGTCCATCGGGCCCGGCCGCTTTCCATCCTGTCATCAGGCAATGCAGCGGCGGAGGAACCAATGACGGACACGCAGCCCGAGATTACCGGCGTCACGCCCCACCTCACGATTCGCGGCAACAAGGCCGCCGAGGCCATCGGTTTCTATGAGCGCGCGTTCGGCGCGAAGGAGCTATCCCGGCACCCCGCCGAAGACGGCGTGCGGCTGATGCACGCGCACCTCGCGCTGAACGGCGGCGCGCTGATGCTGCACGACGATTTCCCCGAAATGATGGGCGGCAAGGCCGCGGACGCGCCGACCGGCGTCGTCCTCCATATCGAGGTGCCGGATGCCGACGCCGCATGGGAGCGCGCGCTCGCGGCGGGTGCCACGGTGCGCTTCCCGCTCGACAACCAGTTCTGGGGCCAGCGCTACGGACAGATCGAGGACCCGTTCCGCCACATCTGGTCGATCGGCGGCCCGCTGAAGCCGTGAAGTCCTTGAACCAATCCGCCCCACTCCCTCACCGTCATACCGGCGAAGGCCGGTATCCATGCCACGCCTCGTATGGATACCGGCCTTCGCCGGTATGACGGAAGGGCGTTACCAAGCGCGTCAGAGTCTGGCCATCGTCAGCCAGTCCTTCTTCCCCATCCACGCCTTGTCGAAGGCCGCGCGCGTCGCGGTCGCGCCCGCCGCGTCGCCCGTGCGCGCCTTCGTTTCGGCGAGACCCCACAGCGCCCATGCGTTGCCCGGATACTGGACGAGCGCCTTCTGGAACGCCGCCTCCGCGCCCTTGTAATCGCCCGCCATGTAGAGCGCGCCGCCCAGCGACTGGTTCACCGGGTAGTACCAGTAGGGCGGCTCGGTGTAGTTGACGCGCGTCTCCGCCTCCGCCCCCTTGCGGTAGAAGGCGGCCGCTTCCTTGTAGCGCTTCCTCACCATCGCCTGCCGCCCGAGCGCGACGTTCTCGGCGACCTCCAGCAGCGCCGGCACCGGCACCAGCCCGTCGGTCAGCGGCTTCCAGTCGGTCTCGCGGCCGATCTTCCGCATCGCTTCAAGTTCGGCCGCGAACCCCTTGTCGTTCCTTGCATCCGCCTGCGCCACGGCGCGCGCGTAATGCCACATCGCCTGCACATAGGGCAGGCGCGCGTCCGGCGCGGGCAGCGCCATGATCTCCTGCGGCGTCGCGAAGTGCGCGTAGGCGAGATAGGGCGCGGCGTCGACCGGCTGCACGAACGGGATCGTCACCGTCACGTCCGGGTTCAGGATCTCGCGCAGCTTCGTCGCCTGCGACACCGCCGTCTCCATGTCGCCCGCCATCTGCGCGGCGCTGACGATGAAGTGGACGTTGTGCGGGTAGTAGCCGAACCGGTAGATGCCCGCGAGCGGCGAGGATTTCAGATAGTCCTCGTCCACCTTCGCCGCATCGACGTTGACGCGGATCGCGTCGCCGTAGCGCCCGACGCGGTAGAACAGGTGCCCCGGCATGTGGACGAGGTGGCCCGCCGCGGGCACCAGCGGCTTTGCAAGCCGGTCCGCCGCCGCTTCCGCCTGTGCGGGCCGCGCCGAGGCCTCGAGCAGGTGGATATAGAGATGCGCCGCCTGCGGATGGTAGGGATCGCGCGCCATCACCTGCTCGACGAGCCGGATCGCAGGGACGATGTGCGGGTAGGGCGTCAGACCGCCCGGCTCCCAATAGTCCCACGGCGAGGACGTCATCGCGGATTCGGCCGCGAGCACGCCGATGTCGTTGTCCATCGGATAGTCGGCGGCGACCTTCATCATCGCTTCCGAGAACGCCTTGTCTAGGCCGCTCCGGTCGGCGGGCGGGTTCTCGGCGTAGCGGTTCTGAAGCGCCTCGATCAGCGCGCGCTCGCGCGGGCTCGCCTTGCCTTTTGCGGCCACGGCCTTCTGGAGCGCCGCCCACGTCGCCTCGTTGGTGGAGGGGTCCATCGGCGCGTTGATGTTGGAGCCGTGCGAATAGGCCTCGCCCCAGTAACACATGGCGCAGTCCGGGTCGCGGCGCGCGGCGGCGCGGAAGGCGCGGATCGCCTCCTGGTGGTTGAAGCCGTACACCAGCATCAGGCCCTGGTTGAAAAAGGCCTGCGCCTCCGGGTTTTTCGTCGTGATCGGGAAGTTTATGCTTCCGAGCCCCTCGTAGAGCGGCGGCTCGCTGTCGAACTGCGGCAGCGTGTTCGCCATCGCATACTGGATGCGCTGCGGCAGCAGCGAACGCTTCTTGCCCTGCCCGCAGGCCTGTCCGAACGCCGTGGCGGGGTTCAGCAGGCGCAGCGCCTCCGGGGTCAGCGTCGCGGAGGCCGGAACGGCCGCGGGGATCGCGGCGAGGGCGGCAAGCGAGAAAACGGCAAAGGGAACGCGAGTGGACATGCGCATGGCAAATCTCCTGTCCGCGCGGGTCGCCCCGCGCTGCTCTTCCTCGCGCTCCGGCAAATACAGGATTCTGCGCGGCGGATCAATTCCGCCGATGCTGCCGATCACGCGAGTATGGGTTGGAACTCACTCAGCACATCAACGTAAAGCTGCCGCTTGAACGGCACGATCAGGTCGGGAAGCGTGGCGGGCCGCGCCCACTTCCATTCGCTGAACTCGGGGTGTTCGGTCTCGATGTCGATGTCGCTGTCCTTGCCGGTGAAGCGCATCGCGAACCATTTCTGCCGCTGCCCGGCGTAGCGGCCCTTCCAGACCTTGCCGATCAGGTCGTCGGGAAGGTCGTACCAGTGCCAGCCCTTGCTCTCGGCGACGATCTCGGCCTTGGTCGTGCCGATCTCCTCGCCGAGCTCGCGCACCGCCGCCTCCACCGGGTCCTCGCCGGGGTCGATGCCGCCCTGCGGCATCTGCCATGCCTCGGAAATCATATCGAGCCGCTTCGCCACGAAGACGTGCTTCTTCGGGTTCAAGAGCATGATGCCGACGCAGGGCCGGTAGGGAAGGCCGGAGGGGTGGAGGCGTTCGCTCACTCGGCGGCGGCCTTCATCATGGTGAGGTCCGCCCCGGCCTCGTTGATGATGCCCCTCAGCGCCGCGAGGCAGCCCGCGAGGTCGCCCTGCGCGGAGGGGATCGCCTGCCTGAGCGTGATGCTGCCGTGGATCTGGCCCTTCGCTTCGCGGAACACGGTCGGCACGCCGCTCGCGATCAGCTTCGCGGCATAGGCGCGGCCCTGGTCGCGCAGCGGATCGAGCCCACAGGTGTAGACGAGCGCGGCGGGCTGGTTGTCGAGCGCCGGGGAATGCAGCGGCGAGGCGCGCGGGTCGGTCGGGTCGGGGAGGTTCCCGATATAGTGGCGCATGAACCACGCCATGCTCTCGGCGGTCAGCAGGTAGCCGTCCGCGAAGTCGGCCATCGAGCCCGTGTTCGCGGTCATGTCGACGCCGGGGTAGATCAGCTCCTTGTAGCGCCAGACGCCGCTGTTGTAGGG
>JACFNY010000676.1 GCA_019454625.1 Sphingomonadaceae bacterium | reverse complement strand
ACCGCCGAGCCCGCCGGCCGCAAGTCCGGCGCCAAGGTCGGCTCGGTCGCCGAGCTCGTCGCCAAGCTCAAAGACGAAGCGGGGGTACTGTAAGTCATGGCCGCGCTTCTGATCGCCGAGCACGGCAACACGTCACTCAAGGACGCGACCGCCAAGGCGCTCACGGCCGCAAAGGCGCTCGGCGCCGAGGTGCATGTGCTGGTCGCAGGCAAGGACTGCAAGGCGGTCGCCGATGCCGCCGCCAAGCTCGACGGCGTCGCCAAGGTGCTGCTCGCCGACGCAGCCGTCTACGAGCATCAGCTTGCCGAGCCGATGGCGGCGCTGATCGTCTCGCTCGCAGGCCAATACGACGCGCTGGTGGCGCCGGCCACGACCGACGGCAAGAACACGATGCCGCGTGTCGCCGCGCTGCTCGACGTCATGCAGGTCTCCGACATCATCAAGGTGCTCGGCCCGGACACGTTCGAGCGGCCGATCTATGCCGGCAACGCGATCCAGACGGTGAAATCGACCGACGTCAAGAAGGTCATCACCGTGCGCACGTCGACCTTTCAGGCGGCGATCCAAAGATCAGATGCCGGTTCGGCGCAGATCGAGAATGTCACCGCGGCGATCGGTCCGGTTTTGTCGTCCTTCGTGGGCGAGGAGCTATCGAAGTCGGACCGTCCGGAGCTGACCTCGGCGAAGATCATCATCTCCGGCGGCCGTGCCATGCAGAGCCGCGAGAACTTCACCAAGTACATCGAGCCGGTAGCCGACAAGCTGGGCGCCGCCGTCGGCGCCTCGCGCGCCGCGGTCGATGCCGGCTATGCGCCGAACGACTGGCAGGTGGGGCAGACCGGCAAGGTGGTGGCGCCGGAGCTCTACATCGCGGTCGGCATTTCCGGCGCGATCCAGCATCTCGCCGGCATGAAGGATTCCAAGGTGATCGTCGCCATCAACAAGGACGAGGAGGCGCCGATCTTCCAGGTGGCGGACTACGGCCTGGTCGGCGATCTCTTCGA
>JACFNY010000675.1 GCA_019454625.1 Sphingomonadaceae bacterium | reverse complement strand
GCGGTCGCCACGCCGATGTCAGCGGTCGCCGCCGCGAGCTCGCGTTCGGCGCGGCGGACATCCGGCCTCCGCCGGAGCAGGTCGGACCGCAGCCCGGCGCGGACTTCCCGGTTCACGCTCGGCAGGGGGCGCGGCGTGCGCAGGCTCTCATAGATCACCTCTGGCGGCTCACCGACGAGGAGTGCGAGGCGAAAAGCGGCAGCATCGGCTTCCGCGCCATGCTGCGGGACACGCGCCGCTGTGCCGCGGGCGAGCGTTTCGGCGCGCGCGAGATCCGCGCGCGAAGCGAGTCCGGCACGCAGACGCTCGGCGACGAGGCGGGCAATGTCCTCTTGCCCGGTCGCGTCGGCTGCTGCATTTGCCCTGAGCGACTGCGCGGCGCGCAGCTCGATATAGGCGCGCACGACCTCGGCGATGACTTGAATCATCATGCCGCGCTGCGCCTCCCGGGCAGCATCCGTGCGCGCCTCGGCGCTTTCCACCGCGCGGCGGGCGCCGCCCCAAAGATCGATCTCCCATGAGGCGTCGAAACCGCCGTCAAAGATGGAGAGCTCGCGTCCGAGCCCCGGCACCTTGCCGACGGGAAGCTGACCGTTCTCGCTGAGCCTGTTCTGTGTCGCGAGCGCCCCGACGCCCGCCTGCGGCAATGCCCTACCTCGCGCGGCGTCGCGCAGTGCGCGCGTTTCGCGGAGACGAGCCCCGGCTTCGGCGAGGTCCTTGTTCCCGGCGATCGCGCGATCGACGAGCGCGCTCAGCATGGGATCGTCGAAGCTCTGCCACCATGCGGCATCGACCGCCCCCGCATCGATAGCGCCAACCCAAGCCTCGCCCACCTCCATCTCGGGGGCACGGTAGTCGGGTCCGACCGTGCAACCGGCGAGCGCGGCCGGCAGAAGCACGGCGAGCAAGTGCGGCGGGAAGCTGTTCATGATGCTATCCTGTGATCGCGCGCCGCGCCGCTTGGCGTGCGAGCCCCATCTTCACTGCTATGATGACAGGGACAG
>JACFNY010000674.1 GCA_019454625.1 Sphingomonadaceae bacterium | reverse complement strand
CCGCCGTCACCTCGGCCTGCACCGACAGGAGCTTTTCGCGCCACGCCTCGACCTTCTTCGAGAGCCCGCCCCGAAATTGCAGCACCGCCTGGCGGCGCTGCGCCTCCGTCTCGGCGGCGATCAGATCGCCGAGGCCCTCGACGCGGGCGAGATCGATCTTGCCGTTCAGAAGCGCGCGCCGGGTGAATTCGCCGGGACCTGCCGGACGGAAGCCCGCAATCTTGCCGAACACCGCGAAGATCGAGGCGACGATGGCGCGGCCGCCGTGGATGTGCAGCTCCGCCATGTCCTCGCCGGTTTCGCTTTTCGGCCCCGGCACCCAGACGGCCAGACCGTCATCGAGTGTTTCACGTGAATCGGGGTTCCTGAATACGGCATAAGCCGCCTTGCGCGGTTCCGGCACTTTGCCGGTCAGGGCAATCAGTCCTTCGCTGGCTTTCGGTCCCGAAATCCGGATGACGGCGATCGCCGCCGGCAGCCGCCCGCTGGAGAGGGCGTAGATCGTGTCGTTCATACTCGTTTCCGCATGCTAATTTCTGCTTCATGTCACAGAACAGATTAGCGCAAGAAACCAGCCCGTATCTCATTCAACACAAAGATAATCCGGTTGCCTGGTGGCCGTGGGGGCCGGACGCGCTCAATGAAGCCAGGCGCACCGGCAAGCCCATCCTGCTGTCCATCGGCTACGCCGCCTGCCACTGGTGCCACGTCATGGCGCACGAGAGCTTCGAGGACGAAGCCACCGCCGCGGTGATGAACGAGCTCTACGTCAACATCAAAGTCGATCGCGAGGAGCGCCCCGACATCGACGAGATCTACATGCGCGCGCTGCAGCTGATGGGCGAGCAGGGCGGCTGGCCGCTGACCATGTTTCTCACGCCCGACGCCGAGCCGTTCTGGGGCGGCACTTATTTTCCGAAGCAACCGAACTACGGCCGCCCCGGCTTTCAGGACGTGCTGAAGACCGTCGCCCGCGTCTTCCGCGACGAGCCGGACAAGGTCGAGG
>JACFNY010000673.1 GCA_019454625.1 Sphingomonadaceae bacterium | reverse complement strand
GATCACGCCGATCGGCAGCCCGTAGATGACGAGGAACACGGGCACCGCCATCAGCCAGACCAGCATCCGGCCCGATCTAGACCACACCAGCACTGCGACCTCCGAAATGCGCGATCAGCGTCCGGTAGAGCGTGTAGAGACCCAGCGAGAGCGCGACATTGACCACCGCGATCACGCAGGCGGCGGTATAGTCGAATTCCTGGATGGCCTTGCCGTAGATCATCATCGGAAGCGTGATCACGCCCTTCGCTCCGATGAAGAGGACGATGCCGAATTCGTTCACCGTCAGCAGGAGGCACAGGCTCCCGCCGGCAAGAAGGGCCGGCAGCGAGGCGGGCAGGATGATGCGGCGGATGATGCGCAGGGGCCGCGCGCCGAGGCTGGCCGCCACCTCGATCTGTGCCGAGTCGATCTGCGAGAAGGTCGCCAGAAGCGGCCGCATGACGAACGCCGTGTAGACGGTGATCTCGGCGAGGATCACGCCCCATTTCGTATAGAGGAAATCGACGGGGGGCAGATCGAGGCCGAAGGTCCACATCAGCGACTCGTTCAGCATCCCGGCCGAGCCGTAGATGAAGGTGAAGGCCAGCGTCACCAGGAAGGTCGGCAGGGCGATGAAGGTGTCGATCATGCGCGCCACGGTCCGCGCGCCGGGAAAGGGCACGAAGGCGATGATCAGCGACAGCCCGAATCCGAGGACGATGCAGCCGGCCGTCGCGGTCAGCGCGATGATGATGGTGTTGGCGAAGGCATCGCCGAACCGGCGCGAGGCGAACACCTCGGCGAAGGCGGCAAGCGAGAACGGCCCGTCCCCGCCCAGTGCCTCGCGCGCGATCAGGCTCAGCGGGAAGAAGAACAGCGCCGCCAGCAACAGGAGCGGGGGCACCACCCAGAGCGCGCCCGGATCGAGGCGCCGGCGCCCCGCCGGCAGGATGGCCGCGTCAGCCATCGGCCGTGTCCTCGGGAACGATGGTCGCATCGGCCGGGTCGAAATGCAGCCCGATCG
>JACFNY010000086.1 GCA_019454625.1 Sphingomonadaceae bacterium | reverse complement strand
TGCGGGAAGGGCCGGCGGGCGAAATCGCGGCCTTCGTGAAAGGCGCGCCGGAGGCGCTGTTCGCGATGGCGGGCGACGACTTCGACAGCGCCGCGTGGAACGCGCGGGTGGCGGAAGCGGGCGCGCGCGGCGAGCGCGTGCTGGCCTTCGGCATGAAGCGCATGGCCCCCGGGTGCAGGAAAATCGGCTTCGAGGACCTCGCGGACGGCGTGACGCTGCTCGGCATCATGGGCTTCATCGACCCGCCGCGTCCCGAGGCGATCTCGGCGATCGCCGAATGCCGGTCGGCCGGGATCGCCGTGAAGATGATCACCGGCGACCACGCGGCGACCGCGCTCGCCATCGCGCGCCAGATCGACCTCGCGGACGACCCCGAAGTGATGACCGGCGCCGAACTCGACGCGCTGCCCGAGGACCGGCTCGCCGAGGCCGTGCAGCGGGTCAGCGTGTTCGCGCGGACCAATCCCGAGCACAAGCTGCGCATCGTCCGCGCGCTTCAGGCGGGCGGCGCCATCGTCGCGATGACCGGCGACGGCGTGAACGACGCGCCGTCCCTGAAACAGGCCGATGTCGGCACCGCGATGGGCCGGAAGGGCACCGATGTCGCCAAGGAAGCGGCGGAAATGGTGCTGCTCGACGACAATTTCGCCTCGATTGTGAACGCCGTGTACGAAGGCCGCACCGTCTACGACAACATCCGCAAGGTCATCTCGTGGACGATCCCGACGAACGGCGGCGAGGCGGTCGCGGTCATCATCGCCATCCTCGTGGGCTTCGCGATGCCGATGACGGCGACGCAGATCCTCTGGATCAACCTCGTGCTGTCGGCGACGCTCGGCCTCGTGCTGGCGTTCGAGCCGTCGGAACCCGGCATCATGCGCCGCCCGCCGCGCCCGGCGAACGCGCCGCTGCTGTCGCCGTTCCTGCTGTGGCGGGTGATCGTGGTCTCGCTGCTGCTCACCGGCGCCGCGCTCGGCATCTTCTTCTACGGCCTCGCCGCTGGCCGCGACCTCGAGACGGCGCGCACGCTGGTCGTCAACATGCTGGTCGTCGCGGAGATCTTCTACCTGTTCAACGTCCGCTACCTGCACATGACCTCGATCACGTGGCGCGGCGCGCTCGGCACGCCGTCCGTGCTGGCGGCGATCGCCGTGGTCGTCGCGGCGCAGCTCCTCTTCACCTATGCGCCGTTCATGAACGCGCTGTTCGAGAGCCGGCCGCTCGGCGTGATCGACGGCGCGCTCATCATCGCCGTCGGCGTTGCGCTCATGCTGCTTCTGGAAGCCGAGAAGACGGTGCTGCGCCGGCTCGGATGGTTCGAGGAACTGAAGGCCTGAACGATGACTGAAGCACCCGAGATCGTCTTCCACGGCGCTGCGCGCACGGTGACCGGGTCCTGCATGGAGCTTCGGGTCGGCAAGCGCCGCCTGCTCGTCGATTGCGGCCTGTTCCAGGGGTCGCGCACGCTGGAGGCGCTGAATGCGGAAGGCTTCGCGTTCGATGCCGCGCGCCTCGACGCCGTCATCCTCACGCACGCCCATATCGACCACAGCGGCCTGCTGCCCCGGCTGGTGCGCGAGGGATTCGCGGGCCCCATATGGTGCACGGGTCCGACGCGCGACCTGCTCGACCACATGCTGCCCGACGCGGGCCGCATCCAGGAAAGCGACGTGGAGCGGCGCAACCGCCGCGCGGACCGTGCCGACGAACCCGAGGTCGAGCCGATCTATACCGAGGCGGATGCGAAGCAGGCCGCGGCGCTTGCAAGGCCCGTCGCGCTCGAACACTGGTTCGAGCCGGTGCCCGGCGTCCGCGCCCGGCTGTGGAACGCCGGCCACATCCTCGGCTCGGCGTCCGTCGAGATCGAGGCCGGCGGCAGCCGCCTGCTGTTCTCGGGCGACATCGGGCCGGAGCACAAGGCCTTCCACCCGGACCCGGACGCGCCGCAAGGCTTCGACCACGTCGTCTGCGAAAGCACATACGGCGACCGCACCCGCGAGCATACGACGATCCCGGAGCGGCGCACGCTGCTCGAAGCCGAGATCAAGGCGGCGCTGACGCGCGGCGGCAACCTCGTCATCCCCGTGTTCGCGCTGGAGCGGACGCAGGAGCTGCTGCTCGACGTCGCCATGCTCATCAACACCGGACGGCTGCCCTACACGCAGGTCTTCATCGATTCGCCGCTCGCCAGCCGGACCACCGGCGTCTTCGCGCGGCACGCCGCCGATCTCGAGGACATGGGGTCCGGCGAGGTCTTCCGGCACCCGGCCTTCCACTATGTCGGCAGCGCGTCGCAATCCATGAAGCTGAACAGCGTGTCGGGCGCCATCATCATGGCGGCCTCGGGCATGTGCGAAAGCGGCCGCATCCGCCATCACCTCCGGCACAATCTGGGGCGGCGGGAATCGACGGTGCTGTTCGTCGGCTTCCAGGCGGCCGGAACGCTCGGCCGCACCATCATGGACGGTGCGCCGCGCGTGCGCATCTCGGGCCACGACGTGGCCGTGCGCGCGCAGGTCCGCCGCATCGACAGCTATTCCGCCCATGCCGATCAGGCCGACATCTTGCGATGGATCAATGAGCGTCGCCCGATCGCTGGCAGCATCTTCCTCACACACGGGGAGGCGGATGCGATGGAGAGCCTGCGACGTCTGTTGCAGCAGGGCGATGCGGCGGCGTCGATCGTCACGCCCGGACTGGGCGAGCGCTACGCGCTGCCGCCGCGCGCGAAGGCCCGGCGCCTTTCGTCGGGGCGGACGGACATGGAGGCCGCCGTGGGCCGCGACTGGCAGAACGCCTACGCGGACTTCGCCGTCAATCTGAAGCGCGAGCTCTCGGATATTGAAAACGCCGCGGCGCGGCGCGAGGCCATCGAAAGGATGCGCGCCGTGCTACAGTCGTACAAGGCGAGCCGGATGAACAGGAAGATCGAAGCACAATCCGCGAGAGGAGACCGGAAATGACGACAGGCGACACGAACAGAACACCGCGGCACCTGCTGCTGGCCACCGATCTCGGCGCGCGCAGCGACCGGGCGCTCGACAGGGCCGTGCTGCTGGCGCGGGAATGGAACGCGAAGCTCACCGTCGTCCACGCCGTCGATCCCGACCACAACACCCGCGACCTTCGCAAGGAATGGGACACGCCTTCATGGCGTCGCCCGCCCGACCCGATGACGGTGGCCATGAGCCGAATCCACGCCGACCTTCCCGATCTCGATATTCGCCCGGAGGTCGTCGTCGAGGCCGGAGACCCCGCCGAAGTGATCACCGGCACGGCAAAACGGATCGGCGCCGACCTCATCGTCATCGGCGTCGCGCGCGATGAAGCGCTCGGGCGCAGGCTCCTCGGCGATACGGTCCAGAGGCTCGTGCAGAAAGCGCCGGTTTCGTTGCTGGTCGTCCGGAGCCGGCCGAAGCGGATGTATGGGAAGGTCGTGGTGGCGACCGACTTCTCCCCCTCGTCGGCTGTCGCGCTGAGCGCGGCCGCCCGCCTTTTCCCGAACGCCGATTTCACGCTGTTCAACGGCTACTCGATTCCATACTCGGGAATCCTCGACACGTGGAACGTGCGCGACGAATTCGACGACTGGGGCCGGAAAGCCTGCGACAAGTTCCTCGCGGAAACAGACCTGCCCGAAGGGTTCGCCGCGCGCGTCACCCGCCTCGTCGAGCCGGGCGAGCCGGAACGGCTGCTCGGCGAACTCGTCTCGGGCGGGCGCGTGGACCTTACGGTCGTCGGCAGCCACGGCGGCGGCGCGCTTTACGAGATATTCGTGGGCAGCACGGCGAAGCGGATCATCGACGAGGTGCCGGGAGACGTGCTCCTCGTGCGTGCGCCCAAAGTGAAATAGGCGCATGTCGGCTGCACCGTGCTGAGCGCGCTCCTCTGGTGCATCGCCGGCATCGTAGTGCTCGTCGCCGGGGCGGAGGTCGTGGTGCGCGCCGGTGCGAGGGTCGCGGCGGACCTCGGCATCCCGCCGCTCATCGTCGGGCTCACCATCGTCGCGATCGGCACCAGCGCGCCGGAGCTTGCCGTGGGGATCGAGGCCGCTCTCCAGGGCAGCGGCGCGCTTGCGGTCGGCAACATCGCCGGGACGAACACGCTCAACCTGCTGCTCATCCTCGGCCTCAGCGCGCTCATCGACCCGCTGGCGCTGAGGCTGCAGACGCTGCGCCTCGACCTGCCGGTGATGGTCGCCTCCGCGTTCGCGCTGCTCGCCATGGCGTGGGACGGCGTGCTGACCCGCACGGAAGGCGCGGCGATGGTCGCAGGCGCGATCGTCTATACGGCGGTGATCGTCCGGCTTTCGCAGCGGGAAAGCCTGCGCGTCAAGGCGGAGTATATCGAGGAGTTCGGGGTTTCGCCCCGCGAGCGCAGCCGGGTCGAAACGATCGTGAACCTTGCGGGTCTCATGCTGGGGATCACGATCATCATCATCGGCGCCGAATGGCTGGTGGACGGCGGCGTCACGCTCGCGCGCGGCCTGCAAATCTCCGAGGCGCTGATCGGGCTCACCGTCGTCGCCATCGGCACGTCGATGCCGGAACTGGTCACCACCATCGTCGGCACCATCCGCAAGGAGCGCGACGTCGCCGTCGGCAACCTCCTCGGCAGCAGCATCTACAATATCCTCGCGATCCTCGGCATCACCTGCCTCGTACCCGCGGAAGGCGTCCGCTTCGGACCGGAGCTCGTATCGGTGGATATTCCGGTGATGGCCTTCGTCGCCTGCATCTGCGGCCCGGTTTTCTTCACCGGGCGGAGGGTAAGCCGGATCGAAGGCCTGCTCTTCGTGACCGGCTACGCGGCCTATCTCGTCTACCTCGTGACGAACCGGACCTAGAGCCTGATCGTTTGAGGTGGAAGCGCGCCGCGCTTCCACCTCAAACGTGAATCAGTCTCTAATCCATAGTTTAGACAGCGATTCACGTTTCAGGCTGATTCAGCCTGAAACGATCGCGGTCTAGGCGCCATGAACGCCGCCGCCATCGACAGGCGCCCCGGACAAAGGGTATCCGGTGCTGTGCCCTGCACCGGCCACCACGTTCTGGAGCACTGGACTTGACCGACACGGCGATGATCGAGAACCGGACCTTCGACGAGATCAGGGTGGGCGACACCGCAAGCGTCGTCCGGACGCTCGGCGAGGCGGACATCCAGCTCTTCGCGCTGGTCACGGGCGACGTGAACCCGGCGCATCTCGACGCGGCGTTCGCGGCGACCGACACGTTCCGCCGGGTGATCGCGCATGGCATGTGGGGCGGCGGGCTGATCTCCGCCGTGCTCGGCACCGAGCTTCCGGGGGCGGGCACGATCTACCTCGGCCAGTCGCTGCGCTTCGCGCGGCCGGTGGGGCTCGGCGACACCATCACGGCGTCCGTGACGGTGAAGGAGAAGCGGCCGGAGAAGGCCGTCGTCGTCCTCGACTGCCGCTGCACCAACCAGAACGGCGAGGACGTCATCACGGGCGAGGCCGAGGTGATCGCGCCGATGGAAAAGGTCCGGCTTCCGCGCATGGAGCTGCCCGAGGTGCGGATCAGCGACCATGACGGCTACAGGAAGCTGATCGAGATGACGCGGATCGGCGACCCCGTGCCGACCGCCGTCGCGCACCCGTGCAGCGCCGCGGCCATCGCCGCAGCCGCTGACGCGGCGGAGGCGGGGTTGATCGTGCCGATCCTCGTGGGGCCGGAAGCGAAGATTCGCGCCGCCGCCGAGGCCGCGGGCAAGGACATAGCGGCGTTCCGCCTCGTCCCCGCACCGCACAGCCACGCCGCCGCCGCCGAAGCCGTCGCGGTCGTCCGCTCCGGCGAGGCGAAACTGCTGATGAAGGGGTCGCTGCACACCGACGAGCTGATGGGCGCGATCGTGCCCTCGGCGACCGGCCTGCGCACCGAGCGCCGCATCAGCCACGCCTATCTGATGGACGTGCCCGAGCACCCGACGCCGCTCATCATCACCGACGCCGCGATCAACATCGAGCCGACTCTGGACGAGAAGGCCGACATCATCCGCAACGCCATCGACCTTGCCCACGTGATCGGCATCGAGGTTCCGAAGGTGGCGATCCTCTCGGCGACGGAAAGCGTCAATCCCGCGATCCGCTCGACGCTCGACGCCGCCGCGCTCTGCAAGATGGCGGACCGGGGGCAGATCAGCGGGGGCGTGCTCGACGGGCCGCTGGCGCTCGACAACGCGATCAGCGAGGCGGCGGCGAAGGAAAAGGGTATCGTCTCCCCGGTCGCGGGCAAAGCCGAGATCCTCGTCGTGCCCAATCTGGAGGCGGGGAACATGCTGGCGAAACAGCTCACCTTCCTCGGCGGCGCGGACGCAGCGGGCGTGGTGCTCGGCGCGCGGGTGCCGATCATCCTGACGAGCCGCGCGGATTCGCTGCGCACCCGGCTCGCCTCCTGCGCGGTCGCCGTGCTGCTGGCGCGCGCGGCGACAAAAGCGGCGCCGGGGCTGGCAGTATCGGGCGCCCCCGGCGCATGAAGGCCGTCGTCAGCCTCAATTCGGGTTCGTCCAGCATCAAGTTCGCGCTGTTCACATTGGACGGGGCGGGCGCACCCGTCCTTTCCGCGGGCGGCAAGATCGAGGGCATCGGCATCGCGCCGCACCTCGTCGCGCGCAGCGTGGACGGCAGCGTCGTGCTCGATCGCGACTGGGCGGGCGGCGCCGGCCTCGGCCACGCGGCGCTGCTCGAAGACCTGTTCGGCTGGGCGGGGGAGTATCTCGAAGGCTACGAGGTGCTCGCCATCGGCCACCGCGTCGTCCACGGCGGCACCGACTTCGCCGCGCCCCGGCGGGTGGACGAGGCCTTGCTCGCCGCGCTGGAGACGCTGTGTCCGCTCGCGCCGCTGCACCAGCCGCACAACCTCGCCGCGATCCGCGCCATCGCCGCGCTGCGCCCCGATCTGCCGCAGGTCGCGTGCTTCGATACCGCTTTCCACCACGACCGGCCCGAGCTTGCCACCCGGCTCGCCATCCCGCGCGAACTGCACGCGCAGGGTATCCGGCGCTACGGTTTCCACGGCCTCTCCTACGAATATATCGCGCGGCGGCTCGCGGAGATCGACCCGGAGACGGCGAAGGGCAGGGTGATCGCGGCGCACCTCGGCAACGGCGCGAGCCTCTGCGCGATGCGCGGCGGCCGCAGCGTGGACACGACGATGGGCTTCACCGCGCTCGACGGGCTGATGATGGGCACGCGCTGCGGCAGCATCGACCCCGGCGTCGTGCTGCACCTCCAGACGCAGATGGGCATGAGCGCGGCGGAGGTGGAGCAGATGCTCTACAGGAAATCGGGGCTGCTCGGCGTGTCCGGCGTCTCCAGCGACATGCGGGCGCTTTCGGAAAGCGCGTCGCCCGACGCCGAGGAAGCGGTCGCGCTGTTCGTATGGCGCGCAGCGCGCGAGGCGGGCGCGCTGATCGCCTGCATCGAAGGGCTCGACGGGCTCGTCTTCACAGCCGGGATCGGCGAGAACCACGCAGCCGTGCGCGCGCGTATCTGCGCAGGTCTGGCGTGGGCCGGAATCGAGATCGACGCCGACGCGAACGCCCGCAACGCGGAGCGCATCAGCACGCCGGGGAGCCGCGTCGCCGTGTATGTGATTCCGACCGACGAGGAACGCATGATCGCGCTCCACACGCTGAACGTGATAAACGCAGGCGCGTAACTCTGGCGGGACGGAGGGATTCGAACCCACTCTGCAACCATGTGATATTAATGTCTATCCTGGTCCACCA
>JACFNY010000672.1 GCA_019454625.1 Sphingomonadaceae bacterium | reverse complement strand
CTCACCGACGGCTCCGCGCCCGGGGCCGTCACTCGCCGCCTCGAGGTCACCTCGCGGCGCGTCGATGATCGCGGTGTACGCGATGGTGTAGCGCGGATGAGTGTGCTGGACGGCGTCCAGCGAGGCACCTTCGAAGACCGTGTCGAGGCACGCGCTGGCGGCGCCCGTGTCTCGCAGGCTCGTGCTCTTGCCGACGTCATGGGAAAAACGCGCGGCAGTGAAGTCCACCTTCACGACCACGGAGAGCTTGCCGGATTGGCCGGTGAGGCCCGCGCATGTAGCGAGCCTCCGGAGTCGCGGCGTGACGAGCCGATCGATCTCCGTGACGGCTCCACACTCCTTGCCATTCTTCGCCTCACCACCGGAGATGGTGCAAGAGAGCACCGTGCCTCGTCGCACCTTCACGCTCGGAGGCGCGACGCTCGTCGGGGCAAAGGCAGAGGCAGAGGCAGAGGCCGTGGCGGGCGGCGGAGCGTCGGAGCCGGCGCTCGCGGAGGCCGTCCGTCGCCGGCACGGGCGTGGTGGCCGCGTTGGCCGAGCCAGCGGGCGGCGCCTCCGGCGCGCGCCCTCCCTGATCGCCCGTTGCTACCGCCGCCGACGCCGCTGCACCGGGAGCTGTTGGCCCGAGCGGCACGTTGAAGAGCCGCGGCCACGCGATCCCGGCAACGAAGCTGACCGCGGCGATCACTCCGACCTGGATCCAACCGGGCCTGTCCCTTGTCGGCGCTGGCACGTCGAGCGAGAGCGGCGCATCCTTCGCCATGCGGTCTTCTATCTACCAAACGCCGCCCGAACAGGCGAAAAACACGTCTTTTGCCCGTTCCGAATCACCGCGCTCCGGATCGGCGCGTGACGGCTCAGCGCGCGCTACGGGCTACGGAACGATGCGGACCGTCAGGACCAGCACCCCGCCCTGGTAGCTGAAGCCGCCGACGTTGAACGGCTTGTTCGGGTCGGCCGTGATGTCCGCGAGCTTCACGAAGCTGCCGCTCTTGTTTGGCGAGCTG
>JACFNY010000671.1 GCA_019454625.1 Sphingomonadaceae bacterium | reverse complement strand
GACAGCGTCAGCCGACCGGCGAGGGGAATATTGAACCCGGCATTCAGCGACAGCGTGTCGGCCTTGAGGCGGCTGCGCCCGAACAGGGCGCCGCGCTCCCCCGAGAGGTTGAGGTAGTTCTCCCTGTCGGCCGAACCGGTCACATATTGCGCGGTCGCCTCGAACAGCGGCAGCGGACGTGCGGCATCGGGCTTGAAGGCATAGCGCGCCACCAGCGTCACGTCGTCGCCGTCGGTCACGCGGATGCCCGCGGACACGGGAAAGCGGAACATGTCGTCCGTGCCGGCATAGCCGACCGCGAGATCGACGATATGTGCGCCGAACGCACCGGTTGCGCGCGCGCCGGTCTGGAACTGCGTGGCCTCCCGGCGCGGGCGGTCGCGCACGACGTTGGGCCCGGGGTTGACGGCGCCCGTGGGGGTGACCGTCGGGCCGGTGAACACGGCGCGTGGGTCGCTTTCGAGCAGTTCGCGCGTGAGCGGGCCCGACACGTCGAAACCGAGATCGGAGTAGCTTGCGAAGACGCGGACAGTCAGCGTCTCGGACAGGCGCAGGCCGACATTGCCGCCGACGCCCGCGCGCCGGGACTCGTTGTAGTCCCGGTAGCCGTCGCGGCGGGTGATGTCTCCGCGTATCAGGACGTCGACCCGGTCGCCGGCAAAGCCGGCCTGCACACCCCCGCCCAGCTGGTCGAAGCTGCCGGCGCTTGCCGTCACCTTGACGCCCGGCGCGCTGCGGCCGGTGGGCGAAATCAGGTTGAGCGCTCCGCCGAGCACGGTCGCGCCGAGCCGGTTGGCCATATAGCCGCGATAGACCTCGACGGCCTCGGCCTCGCCGGGATTGGCGAAACCGACGATGTAGGAGCCGTCGGCGCGGTTGAGCGGCAGGCCGTTGCGCAGCATCAGCACGCCGCGCTCGACGGGGTTCTGTTGGAGCCCCGATCCGCGCATCTGGATGCGCGGCTGGTCGTTGCCGCCGAAGAAATCCTGCACCACCACGCCGGGCAC
>JACFNY010000670.1 GCA_019454625.1 Sphingomonadaceae bacterium | reverse complement strand
GACGATGCGGCGCACGCTGTCGTGAATGTGGCTTTCGTGGCGGGTCGAACACGAGTCGTGAATGGCGACGACCTGACCGGATGCCCGCGCATCTGCCGGCAGCCCGTGTTGAGCGTAGAAGTCCCAGAGCGAGACGATCTCGACATCCGGCAGATAGGTTTTGAAGACCTGATAGCAGCTTGAGCAGGGCAGCACGACGGCGGGGTCGCCCATCGCGCGAAGCTCATCGCGCCAGCGCGCCAGCGTGCCCTCAAACAGATCGGATCGCCCCGCCCAGTTCGCCGGAGCGCCGCAGCAGCCCAGCATCAAGCCGACGTTTTTGTCCGGCAGCGCGCCGGTGAGGTAGGCATGGACCTGCTCGACGTGCTCCGGCGATGATCCGCTGAGCTGGCAGCCGGGGAACAGCACGTAATCGCTGGTGGTCGCGCCGGGCGGGTTGCGCGCCAGCGCGAACCGGTCGCTGTTACTGAACTGCATGTCGCGCAGGGCGAAATCGTGCGCCGACGGCGGCATCCGCTGCTGCTTCACCATCGTGCGGCGCGCGTCGAGATTGACCGCGCCCATGTCGAGACCATCCGGGCAGACTTCGGCGCACAGCCCGCACAGGCTGCACGAATTGATAAACGCATTAGCGTAGCGCGTGCCTTTGACAATCGACAGGTTGTTGTAGATTTCGCGCACGTAGCGGCGCGGGTAGCGCCCATATGCCTTCAGGTATTCGCAGACCTTGACGCACTCCATACAATCGCACTGCAGGCAGCGTTTCGCCTCGAAGGCGGCTTCTTCCGGCTCGTAGCTTTCGACGGCATAGGGGACTTCGATCATCGGCTCTGGCACGATCCCTTGCAGGTTGGTGTACAGGCACGAGACGTGCGCCCCCTCGTTGACGCGCGACGCCGTCAGCGAGACGCGCTGCAGGTAGCGGTCTATCGAGATGCCCGCGCGCCGCCCTTCGGAAATCGAGGTGATCGAGGAGTGCTTTTCGCCGCCCCACAGCTAGCCGCCGCC
>JACFNY010000669.1 GCA_019454625.1 Sphingomonadaceae bacterium | reverse complement strand
ATGCCGACCAGCCCGATGACGAGAATGGAAATGATGACGTTGACGATGGAGAGGTTGTTCCACTCGTTCCAGACAAAGTAGCCGATGCCGGTGCCGCCGACGAGCATTTCGGCGGCGACGATCACCAGCCAGGCGATGCCGATCGAGATGCGCATGCCGGTGAGGATCGTCGGGGCCGCCGCCGGCAGGATGACGGTCATGCCGCCCTCGATCCATCCGGATACGGGCAAACCTTATGTAGTGGTGGGGCAGCCGCTATTGGAGGTCGATTTCGGGGACCTCCCGGAGATCACCGATCATCACATCAAGCTGCTGAAGGCCGCTGCCGCGCGCCCGGCACAAGGTCAAAAAGGCGATCCTGACGCCCGAGCACATCGCTAAGCTGATCGCGGCGGCGAAGGAAGATCCCGAGCATGGAATTTACTACGCCTTCCCGTTCCTCGCCGGCACCCGCCCCTCGGAGCAGTTGGGCCTGCTGTGGTCGGAGGTGGACTTCGACCGCAACGTGATCCGCATCCGCCGCATTCAGGAGCGCGACGGCTCCCTATCTGAGTTCACAAAAACGGAAGCAGGACGACGCGACATCCCTATGAGTTCCGTGTTGCGCGAGATGTTGCTGGCGTGGCGGATTCGCTGCCCTCGCCAGGAGAAGGAACTACATCGTGTATTTCCGGGGCCGGGGAGACTCCAAGAATGGCCGAAGCCTCGGATTGGCGGCGGCGGTCCTCTTCTATACCAAAATTACCGGGCTAGGTGGTGGGTACCAGCATTCAAGCGCCTCGGGTTGCCCTATGTCACGCCGCATTCCGCTCGGCACTCCTTCATCTCAACCTTGCAGGCGCAGGGTATCGAGGTGGCCTTGGTCGCCCAGATTGCCGGCCATTCGAACCCGACGGTGACGCTCAGCCATTACAGTCAGGCCGTCCGCGACGGCAGCGCCGCCATCGAGGCGTTGGATCGAGCCTACGCGCGATAACGAAACAGGGCAGGGCGGCGACCATATGGCAC
>JACFNY010000668.1 GCA_019454625.1 Sphingomonadaceae bacterium | reverse complement strand
GATCGACACCAGTCCGTCGGCATGTTTCGACCCGCCCGCAAGGTGCCCCGCGAAATGCCGCTTGGCGAGATCGGGCATCGCATCGGCGCCGTCCTGCTCGTGCCCGCCGAAGCCCGCGAGCGCGGCGATCTTGCGCTCGACCGGATCGTCGCCGCCCCGGTCGAAACTCGCCGCCGGCTGGGCCGAGGCCCAGGCGCGGTAGAGCAGCCCCATCATCCGGTGGGTGAGCATGTTGGCGAAGGCGACAAGCGTGCCGTCGCGCTGGTTGCGCAGCCGGTCGCGGGCATATTCCGTCAGATGCAGCGGCAACGGCCCGTGCGGCCCGAAAAGGCCGAAGAAGCGGTTCGTCAGCCGCGCCGGACTGCCGTCCGCGGGCGGGGTGAAAGCGGCGATGGTCGAGGGCGGGAAGGCAAGCTCGGGCTCCTGCCCCAGCCGCACCGGGTCCTGCGCGGCGCGGCGGCTTTCTCCGAGGCGCGGCGCATCGCGGAACCGCGCCTCGATGATGCGAAGCGCATGGAACAGGTGGAATTTCTGCGGCTCGCGGGTGAGCTGGGCGAAATGCCTCAGATCATCCGCCCGAGGCCCGCCTCCGGTCTCCATCGCGCGATCTCTCCGCGTTGCTGCGTCCTCAGGACGGTTTCGGTAAAGCTGTTGATCGTCACATACTTGCGGAAGAACCTCTCGAGCACGGCGCCCAGCAGATAGGCGCCCGAGCCCTCGAAGAAGCTGTCGTCGAAGCTGAGCGTGATCTCGAGACCGCGCACCGCGGTCGAAAGCACCTCGTCCGACATGCGCCGCACGATGGGGCGCGAGGCGATGTCGACGATGCCCTCAAGCTGCTTGGCAACCACCCGGTCGCCCGCCGGCGCGTAGATCCCCACCAGTTCGCGCAAGGCCTGCGCGCCCTTGTCGGGATTGTCGGCAATCGAGATGTAGTTGAGCGACAGGTGCGAGATGAGCCGCCACGCGGTATCGCCCTGCGCCATGGTCGGGCGCGGCCGGGTGGGC
>JACFNY010000667.1 GCA_019454625.1 Sphingomonadaceae bacterium | reverse complement strand
CTTCAGCAGCGCGACATCCATCGCACCAGTTTATCACATAAGGGCGCGCGTGGCCTCCCCCTTGCAGCGCGTTCCCCATGCGACCGGCACTCCGACGGGAACTGTCTTTTTTTACCGGGTTTGCGGCGTTAGGCCTCTTCGCCGCGCGAAGGAAAGAGCTCGCCTATGGCATTGGCCTCGCCGCCCTTGCTCTCCGATTTCTCCCGCCCCGTGAGCCTTACAGCTTCGGCGGCCGCGCCGTGGTGATCACCGGCGGCTCCCGCGGGCTCGGCTTCGCCATGGCCACGGAATTCCTGCGCGAGGGTGCGCGGGTGAGCCTGCTCGCGCGCGATGCGGCCGAGCTGAAGAGGGCGGAGAGGCGGCTCGGAAAAATCCCCGGGGCCCGGGTGCTCAGTTTCGTGTGCGACGTGACCCATCCCGAAGAGCTCCGGCACGCCATCGAAGAAACCCATCGCCGGTTCGGGCGCATCGACATTCTCGTGAACAATGCGGGCTCCATCGCCATGGCGCCGTTCGAGTCGATGGAACCGATCGATTTCGAGGCGCTCATGGACATTTACCTGCACGCTCCGGTGCAGGCCGCACGCCTCGTGCTTCCGTATTTCCGCCGGCAGGGAGGAGGACGGATCCTGAACATCGGCTCCATGGGCGCGAAAATCCCCGTGCCCCACATGTCTTCCTACTGCGCGGGGAAATTCGCGCTCGACGGGTTCGCGGGCGTACTCGGGATCGAGCTCGCGCGGGAAAATATTCTCGTGACGACCGTACACCCGGGCCTCATGCGCACGGGCTCTCACGTGCAAGCGGTGTTCAAGGGCGACCAGGAAAAGGAATTCGCCTGGTTCGCCTCCTCGGGCCTCATGCCGGGCCTCTCGATGGACGCGAGCCGCGCCGCCCGCAAGATCCTGGAGTGCCTGAGACGAGGCGTGGCTGAAGCCATGATTTCGCTGCCGGCGAAGGCGGGCCACTTCGTGAACGCCTTCTTTCCGGAAACGTTCCGGTCGGTGA
>JACFNY010000666.1 GCA_019454625.1 Sphingomonadaceae bacterium | reverse complement strand
GAGGCCGCCGATGACGGTGGCGACGAAGCCGACGATCACCAGTTGCACGCCGAGGCGCGGCTGCACGAAGCCGGTCTGCGCCGAAAACAGCACCGCCACCACCGCCGCCAGCACGCCGCTCAGCGCAAAGGCGATGGCGATGACCCGGTTGGCGCGGACGCCGAGCAGGCGCGACATGGTGAAGTTCTCGGCCGCGGCGCGCATCTCCAGCCCGAACCGCGTCCGTCTGAGGAACCAGGTCAGCGCCGCCAGCAGCACCACGCAGGCGAGAATGGTGACCAGCTTCAGCGCGCTGACCTGGACGCCGCCGAAGCGGATCGCCTCGCCCAGCATCGGCAGCGGGTCGAGCGGCACGATGCGCGAGCCGACAGCGAACACGAGCAGCTTTTGCAGGAGCATGCTGACGGCGAAGGAAGCGACCAGCATCGCCGCCGGGTCGACGCGCCGCAGCGGGCGGAAGGCGATCCGCTCGACAGCGAGCGCCAGCGCCACCGCCGTCAGCACGGCGGCGCCGATCGACATCAGCGCCGGATGGCCCGACAGCGCGAACATCACATAGGCCGGAACGGTGACGAACTCGGCATGGGCGAAGTTCGCCAGCCGCATCACGCTGAAGATCAGGCCGATGCCGAGCGACGTCAGCGCGTAAAGGCCGCCGACGCTCAGCGCATCGACGAGAATCTGGATCGCGTTGGCGGTCATTTTCCCTCCTGCCCCTCCTGTCCCCCTGCCCCCTCATGCTCCGCGTCGGCCAAGCCGAAATAGGCGGCCTCGAACCGCGGATGGCCGGCAAGCGCCTCGCGCGTTCCCGAAAGGCGCACCGCGCCGCCGTTGAGCACATAGGTGCGGTCGGCGGCCTTCAACGCCCGCGCCGCGTTCTGCTCGACGACGAGGATGGAAACGCCGCGGCCACGCACCTCGGCTACGGTCTCGTAGACGCGGTCGGTGATCCTCGGCGCCAGCCCCAGCGACGGCTCGTCTAGGATCAGCAGCGCCGGCCGCGACATC
>JACFNY010000085.1 GCA_019454625.1 Sphingomonadaceae bacterium | reverse complement strand
GCAGTCCGGGCTGGTCACCACCAGCCACAATATCGCCAACGCGGCGACGCCCGGCTACAAGGCGCGCGACATTGATTTCGCGGCGCAGCTGAAGGCCGCCGAAAGCGGCGGCGCGCTCGCCGTCACGACGAGCAATCACATCGGCGTCGGCGGCCCCGGCCCGGCGGGCGGCGCGCTCTACCGCATCCCGAACCAGGCCTCGCTCGACGGCAACACGGTCGAGCTTTCCACCGAGCAGACGCGCTTCGGCGAGAACGCCGTCCAGTACCAGACGACGCTGGCGTTCCTGAACGGCCGTATCAGCACCCTCACCCGCGCGCTGAAAGGCGAATGACGATGGCCGGCCTTTCGATCTTCGACATTTCCGGCCGCGCCATGTCGGCGCAGCTCGTGCGGCTCAACACCACGGCGAGCAACCTCGCGAACGCGGGCTCCGTCGCGCGCAGCGAGGCGGAGGCCTACAAGGCGCGCAAGCCCGTGTTCGAGACCTACTTCGATCAGGCGAGCGGCGGGGCCTCGGCCACGGTGGACGTCGTCGACGTCGTCTCCGCCGGCGGCACGCCCGTGAAGCGCTACGATCCGGGCCACCCGCTCGCCGACAAGGACGGCTACATCTACGAGGCCGCGGTCGACCAGACGCAGGAGATGGTCGAGCTGCTCGAGGCCTCGCGCCAGTATCAGAACAACGTCGAGGTCATCCAGACCGCGAAGTCGCTGATGCTGAACACGCTGAAACTCGGACAGTGAGGCGGGCATGACGACGACCGGCACCGGCAGCAGCCTCGATCTCAACGCGCTCGGCATCAAGGGCTACGAGACGGGAAGCACCGTCACGCAGAAGAGCCAGCTCGACCAGAGCGATTTCCTGAAGCTGCTGACCACGCAGCTCAAGAACCAGGACCCGCTGAACCCGATGGAGAACGAGGCGTTCGTCGCGCAGATGGCGCAGTTCTCGTCGCTGGCGGGCATCACCGAGATGAACACCAAGCTCGGCAGCATCCTCGATTCGCTGAACAACAACCAGCTTTCGACCGCCACCGGCCTCGTCGGCAAATACGTGCTGACCTCGGGCGCCAGGGCGGTGCCGGACGCGACCGGCGCCGTCTACGGCGCCATCGCGATCCCGGAGGGCGCGACCGACACCACGATCGCGATCAAGGATTCCACCGGCGCGACGGTCCGCACGCTGAAGCTCGGCGCCGTCGAGGACGGCATCCACGAATTCGCGTGGGACGGCAAGAACGACGCGGGCGAAGCCGTGGAGCCGGGGCCCGTGACCATCGAGGCGACGGCGAGCGTCGGCGGCAAGCGCGAAGCGCTCTCCACCTCCGTCTATGCCCTCGTCCAGTCCGTCAGCATGGCGACGGCGAACAGCCCGATGACGCTCGACCTGCTCGGCATCGGCTCCGTCACCTTCGACAAGGTTCAGAAAGTCAGCAGCTAGTTTTCACCGTTTCCAGAGGAGACCTTACGCATGGCCATGTACACCTCGCTCACCGGCCTCAACGCCGCGCAGACCGATCTCTCGACGACGTCCAACAACATCGCGAACGTCGGCACGGTCGGCTTCAAGCGCTCGCGCGCCGAGTTCGGCGACATCATCTCCAGCTCCGCGCTGCAGAGCGCCGGCCGCGTCGCCGGCTCGGGCACCGCGCTCAAGACCATCAAGCAGCAGTTCACGCAAGGCGCGATCCAGTCGAGCCTCAACGTCATGGACCTCGCGATGATGGGCGAAGGTTTCTTCATGGTGAAGTCGACCTCGGGCACCACCGACATGCAGTTCACGCGCAACGGATCGTTCAGCGTGAACAACGAGCGTTTCGTCGTGGATAGCGGCGGCCAGGCGCTTCAGGTCTATCCGGTGAACGATTCGGGCACGGTGATCTCGACGAGCATCAACGACACGCGCGCGCTGCGCCTGCCGCTGACCTCGGGCCAGCCGCGCGCGACGACCGGCATCAACCTCGCGCTCAACCTGCCGTCGGATGCCGAGGTGATCCCGAACAACCCGATCTACACGCCTTCGAACCCCTACGCGTTCGATCCGGAGAACCCGACCACCTACAACCGTTCGACCTCGACGACGGTGTATGACTCGCTAGGCAATCCGATGGCGGCGGAAATCTACTACGTCCGCACGTCGAGCTCGAACTCGTCCTCGACGACGAACGACTGGAATGTCCACGTCATCGTCGACGGCACCGAACTGACGCCGTCGTCCGGCCCCTCCCCGATGCAGCTTCGCTTCAACAACTTCGGCCAGCTCATCTCGCCCACAGCGGGCGTGGGTTTCGATCCTCTGGCCATCCCGGGCGGCGATCCCTTGCTGATCTCGCTCGACCACGGCACGTCGACGACGCAGTATTCGGACCCGTTCTCGATCGTCTCGATGACGCAGGACGGTTATCCGTCGGGCCGTCTCGACAGCGTCACCGTCGACAACAACGGCGTCGTGCGCGCCAGCTTCACCAACGGCCAGACGCAGGCGCTCGGCAAGGTGGCGGTGGCGACCTTCGCGAATGCGAACGGCCTCAAGCAGACCGGCGACGCGCACTACACCGCCACGGGCCTTTCCGGCGAGCCGATCCTCGGCGAGGCGGGCGCGAGCGGCGTCGGCACGATCCGTTCGGGCGCGCTCGAAATGGCGAACGTCGACATCACCGAGGAGCTCGTGAACCTCATCACCGCGCAGCGCAACTTCCAGGCGAACGCGAAAGCGATCGAAACGGACAGCGCCATGACGAGCGCGATCATCAACATCCGCAGCTAAGCGGATTGACCTGACCGGAACCGCCGATGGACCGTCTCGTCTACACCGCCCTCTCCGGCCTGCGCAGCGCCATGGCTGCGCAGGACGTGACGGCGCACAACATCGCCAACGCGAGCACGATCGGCTTCAAGCGCGACGTCAGCGAAGCGCAGAGCCGCCACCTCGTCGGCGGTCAGAGCTTCGCCAGCCGCATCCAGGCGGCCGAAGGCACGCTTGCCGCCGATCAGGCACCCGGCACGGTGAACCAGACCGGCCGCGCGCTCGACGTCGCGATGACGGGCGAGGCGATGATGGCGGTTCAGGCCCCGGACGGGACCGAAGCCTACACGCGCCGCGGCGACCTTCGCATCAGCGCGACGGGCATTCTTGAAACCGGGGACGGCCTCGTCGTCGTCGGCGAGGGCGGGCCGATCACGGTGCCGCCTGCGAACACGGTGGAGATCGGCGCCGACGGCACCGTCAGCATCCGCCCGCAGGGCGGCCAGCTCAACGAGATGACCGAGATCGGCCGCATCAAGCTGGTGACGCCCGAGCAGGGCGCGCTGAAGAAGGGCCTCGACAACCTGATGCGCGCTGCGAATGGCGGCGAGATCGCGCAGGATGACGCGGTGCGGCTTTCGACCGGCGGGCTTGAAGGCTCGAACGTCAACATGATGGCCTCGATGGTCGACATGATCGAGCAGGCGCGCGCCTACGAGGTGCAGGTGCAGCTCGTCACCAGCGTCCGCGACATGGACATGAGCAGCACGTCGCTGCTGCGTCTGGAATAGCAAGGAAGGAGTCCGGCACATGAGCTCGGCACTGCACACGGCACGGAGCGGCCTCGACGCGCAGGACATGCGTATGCGGGTCATCTCCAACAACCTCGCCAACGTGAACACCACGGGCTTCAAGCGCGACCGCGCCGAATTCCAGAGCCTGATGTACCAGAACTACCGTCAGGCGGGCGCCAACAGCGAGCAGGCGACGCAGTATGCGACCGGCCTCAACATCGGCACGGGCGTGCGCGTCGTCGGCACCGAGCGCATCAACACGCAGGGCTCGATGCAGGCGACCGACAACCCGACCGACATGGCGATCAACGGCGACGGCTATTTCCAGGTGCTGAAGCCGGACGGCACGATCACCTACACGCGCGACGGCTCGTTCACGGTGAGCAGCGAGGGCCTGCTCGTCACCAACGACGGCTATCCGTTGCAACCCGACATCACGATCCCGGAAGGCGCGCAGTCGCTCACCATTGGCAAGGACGGCACCGTCAGTATCGTCAATCCGGGCGACGCGACGCCGAGCCAGATCGGCCAGATCCAGATCGCCAACTTCCTGAACCCGGCCGGTCTCCAGCCGCTCGGCGACAACCTCTTCGCGGAAACCGCCGCGAGCGGTGCGCCGATCGTCGGCACGCCCGGCGTCGACGGTCTCGGCGAGATCAACCAGAACATGCTCGAAACCTCGAACGTCAACATGGTCGAGGAAATGGTCAACATGATCGAGACGCAGCGCGCCTACGAGGTGAACTCGAAGGTGATCTCCACCGTCGACGGGATGATGCAGTATGTCACGCAGCAACTTTAAGATCGCGGCGCTCTCGCTGCTCGCCGCCACCGCGGCGTGCGCGGCGCCCTACGAGCGGCCGATGGCGGAATTCTCGCCGAGCTACGCGCCGACGCCGCAGCAGCCGGTGCAGGCGACGGGCGCGATCTACCAGTCCGGCCGCTTCGCGAGCCTCGTCGAGGACAATCGCGCGCGGCGCGTCGGCGACGTGCTGACCATCGTGCTCGTCGAGAAGACGCAGGCGGCGAAGTCGGTGTCGAGCGCAAGCTCGCGCAACAGCGACATGGCGCTGACCCTGCCGAACGCGAAGCCCTTCTCGTGGGTGCCGGACGGGCTGCTTTCGGGCGGCAGCGGCCAGAGCTTCGCGGGGCAGGGCTCGGCTGCGCAGTCGAACCAGCTCACCGGCGAGATGACCGTGACCGTCGCGCAGGTCTATCCGAACGGAACCATGCTCGTGCGCGGCCAGAAGCTCATCAAGCTCAACCGCGGCGAGGAGTACCTCCAGATTTCCGGCATCGTGCGCCCGCAGGACGTGACGCCGGAGAACCGCGTCGCCTCCACGCGCGTCGCCGACGCCCGCATCGCCTATTCGGGCACCGGCGAGCTCGCGCAGCAGACCCGCATGGGCTGGCTGCAACGCTTCTTCACCGCAATTACACCCTTCTAGGTCCAAAGGACACGTCATGCGCCTTCGCCGCTTCCTCATCGCTCTCGTTCTCGCCTGCGGTTTCGCCGCACCGGCGTCTGCGGAGCGCGTCAAGGACCTCGGCGACTTCGCCGGCATCCGCTCGAACCAGCTCGTCGGCTACGGCATCGTCGTGGGTTTGAACGGCACCGGCGACGACAACCTCGAATACACGATCCAGAGCATGAGGAGCGCCATCGCGCGCTTCGGCGTCGTCATCCCGCCGGGGGTGAAGGCCAGCCTCAAGAACGCCGCCGCCGTGATGGTGACGGCGGACCTGCCGCCCTTCGCGAAGCCCGGCCAGAAGATCGACGTGACCGTCTCCGCGATCGGCAAGGCGAAATCGCTTCGCGGCGGCAACCTGCTGCTGACGCCGCTCGTCGGCGCGGACGGCGAGGTCTACGCGATGTCGCAGGGCAGCCTCGCCGTCGGCGGCCTCGGCGTCGAGGGGCAGGACGGATCGAAGGTGACGGTGAACGTGCCCTCCACCGGCCGCATCCCGCAGGGCGCGTCCGTCGAGCGCATGGTCGACACGCCGTTCGCCACCTCGCCGAGCCTCGTCCTCAATCTCCGCGAGGCGGATTTCACCACGACGCAGCGCGTCGCCGACGCCATCAACAAAACGCTCGGCGGCGGCACCGCCACGCCGATCGACGCGGTTTCCATCGAAGTGACCGCTCCGATGCAGGCCGATCAGCGCATCAGCCTCGTCTCGATCATCGAGAATATCGAGGTTCAGCCCGCCGCCCCCGCCGCGCGCGTCGTCATCAACTCGCGCACCGGCACGGTGGTGATCGGTTCCAACGTCCGCGTCTCGCCCGCCGCCGTCAGCCACGGCAGCATGGTGGTGAAGGTGACGGAGAACCCGCAGGTGAGCCAGCCCGGCCCGTTCTCGCGCGGGCAGACCGCCGTGGTGCCGGACAGCGGCATCGAGGTCGAGCAGGGCGGCGCGCACATGTTCCTGTTCAATCCCGGCGTCGCGCTCGACGACATCGTGAAGTCGGTGAACGCGCTCGGCGCGACCCCCGCCGACCTCGTCGCCATCCTCGAAGCCTTGAAGCAGGCGGGCGCGCTCAAGGCAGAGCTGATCGTGATATGAGCGCGATAGGCGGCCTCCAGAACGGCGGAACGGCTGCTGTCGACGGCAGCCGCCGGAACACGCAGGCGAACCTCGACAAGGCCGCGCAGCAGTTCGAGGCCGTGTTCGTGAACCTGATGCTGAAGCAGGCGCGGCAGTCCGTGCCCGACGGCGGCCTGTTCCGGAGCGAGGCCCTCAAGACATTCCGCGAGATGCAGGACCGCGAGCTTGCCGGAACCCTCGCCAAGCACAGCCCGCTCGGCATCGCCGAGGCGCTGAAGGACTTTCTCGCCCGCGGCCAGACGACCGCGGCGACCGCGACGAACGAAGGCGAAGCGAAATGAGCGACCTCCTCAGCCTCGGCGCATCGGGCGTCCGCGCCTACCAGACCGCGCTCGACATCGTCGGCGAGAACATCGCCAACGCCAATGTCGCGGGCTACTCGCGGCGCACCGCGATGGTGACGGAGAACCCCTCCGCGGGCGGCGGCTTCCCGCTGGTCCGGCAGACCGCGGCGGGAAGCGGCGTCAACGTGAGCGGCGTCGCCCGCGCCTACGACGCCTTCCTCGCCGGCGATGCGCGCACCGCCTCGGGCGACTACGCCCGCGCCCAGACGCGGCAATACTGGCTGAGCGAGATCCAGTCGTTCCTCAACACCGGTTCGCAGGGCCTCGCCGGCCGTCTGACGGCCTTCTACAACGCCGCGCAGGACGTCGCCGCCGATCCGACAGCGCTGTCCGCGCGCGACGCCTTCCTGTCGGCGGCGGGAGAGGTCGCCGCGCAGTTCCGCAGCCTCGCGCAATCCTTCGACACGACGCGCGCCGGCATCAAGCAGGACGTCGACCAGACCGTCGACCGCATCAACGACCTCACCAGCGCGCTCTCGACGCTGAACGGCACCATCCGCCGCACGGCCGCCGGAACGTCGGCGTCCGCGAGCCTCGAGGACGAGCGCGACCGGCTGCTGAACGAGCTTGCGACGCTGACGAAGATCGACGTTACCGTCCGCGGCGACGGCACGGTCGACCTGCGGCTCGACAATGCGAACGGCCCCGTCCTGCTCGACCAGATGGGCGCGAAGCTGCTCGGCGCCACCGAGGCGAACGGCAAGATCAGGCTGACGCTCGACCCGTTCGGGAGCAGCGGCACGATCCCGGTGCCCGGCAGCGGCGTGCTCGCGGGCCTTGCCGACGCCTACACGCAGAACAGCGACAGCACGGCGGCGATCGACACGCTCGCGCAGCAGTTCATCACCAGCGTCAACGCCGCGCACCGGCAGGGCGTCGACCTGAACGGCGTGGCGGGCGGCGAACTGTTCGCGGCAAGCTCGCTGGTGGCGACGCCGTCGCGGACCAACACCGGGCAGGCCACGCTCGACATGCAGGTGACCGACGAATCCCTCGTCTTCGCCGGCGGCTACGAACTCTGGTACGACGGCGCGACCAGCCAGTGGACGCTCTCCCGCGCCGACGGCAGCGCCTCCGTCACCGGCAGCGGCACGCTCGATCTCGACGGCATCCACCTCGAGCTCGGCGGCGCGCCGAGGGGCGGCGACTGGTTCCAGGTGAGCGGCGTCACCGGCGCCGCGGGTATGCGCGTCCTCGTCGGGGACGGCGCGGACGTCGCCGCCGCCGCGCCGTGGTCGGCCGATATTTCCGCGGCCAATCAGGGCACGGGCACCGCCGCGGTCCGCAGCA
>JACFNY010000665.1 GCA_019454625.1 Sphingomonadaceae bacterium | reverse complement strand
ATGAAGTCAGGTGGGCCGGTGGTGCAGAAGCTCTACGGCCCGGCGTTCGGGGACGATCCGAAGCGGCAGGCCGCGCTGTCACCGATGAGCCATGCCGCCGCACCGAGCGCGGCGTCATGGCTGGCGCTCTATGTCGAGGGTCGCGACGCCTCGCTCGGCCAGTCGCGGGCGTTCGTGCAGGCGCTGGAAAAGGCGGGCGCGAAGGCGCGCGCCGTGGGCGTGCCGGACAGCAGCCATAGCGACCTCAACCAGAATCTCGGCATGGCCGGAGACGCGGCTACGGCGGAGGTGGACGCGTTCCTGAAGGCGGCGCTTTAAAGTTTGACGAGTTCGCCGCCTTCAAGCGCGTAGTCGCAGCGCAGACGCGTCGGCGTGTCGGCGTCGGCGAGCGCGGCCACCGTGGTCCAGCCCTCGGTTCTCAGTTGCGCCGCAAGGGCCGCATCGGTGCCGATCGGCACGAACAGGCGGCGGCGGCGCAGGGCGCCGAGGCCCGCATCGACGAGGCCGTCCACGTACAGCGAGAAGCCGACCGCCGCCTCCTCGCCGCCGCCCGGATGGCGGACGAGATAGGTGCCGCCGCGGCCGACCTCGCCGCGCACGCCCGCGGCAAACACGGAAAAGCCGATCCACGTCTGATACTCGAAACCGTGGCGCTCGGTCGGGTCGATGGTGACTGCGGCGTGTGGAGAGGCCGTGGCGACCAGCCGTTCAAGCCCGGCAATGCGCGTGTCGAGCGCACCCGCGGCGTCGAGCGCCTTGAGGCGTGCGAGCGCGGCTTCCGCCGGGCCTGCCGCCTCGATCAGCGCGCCGTACCGCGCGGCGCCGAGCGCCTGAAGCGCGGCGGCGTCCTTGCCGTCGAGCGCCGTCTGCACGTCGGCGAGCGTTGCAGTAACGGGCCACGGTCCTGCCGCCAGCGCGCCGACGAGATCGGGGAGGGTGAGGTCCACCGACATGTTGGTGAGGCCCGCCGCGGCGAGCGCTTCGAGCGCGATGCCGAGAAGCTCGGCGAC
>JACFNY010000664.1 GCA_019454625.1 Sphingomonadaceae bacterium | reverse complement strand
CAAGGTCGGACACGCCACGCGCAACATCGACGAGTGCATCCGGCTGTCGCGGACCGATTTCACCATCCGCACCTCGATCCTCGAGGCGCGGTTCGTCACCGGCGACGACAGGCTGTTCCGCGCCCTGGTCGAGCGTTTCGACGACGAGGTGGTCAAGGACACCGGCGCCGAATTCGTCCAGGCCAAGCTCGCCGAGCGCGACGCCCGCCACGCCAAGGCCGGCGAGAGCCGCTATCTGGTCGAGCCCAACGTCAAGGAAGGCAAGGGCGGCCTGCGCGACCTCCACACGCTGTTCTGGATCGGCAAATATTACTACCGGGTGCGCACGGCCGAGGAGCTGGTCGGCAAGGGCGTGTTCACCCGCGCCGAGTGGAACCAGTTCCGCAAGGCCGAGGACTTCCTGTGGGCGGTGCGCTGCCACATGCACTTCCTGACCCGCCGGGCCGAGGAGCGGCTGCATTTCGACATCCAGCCCGACATCGCCGAGCGGCTGGGCTATACCAGCCATCCCGGCCTGTCGGCGGTCGAGCGCTTCATGAAGCACTATTTCCTCGTCGCCAAGACCGTCGGCGACCTGACGCGCATCTTCTGCGCCGCGCTGGAGGAGGAGCAGGCCAAGCACGTTCCCGGCTTCAACCGCGTCATCCTCAATTTCTCGCGCCGCCGGCGCAAGCTCGCCGGCACCCCGGATTTCATCGTCGACAACCACCGCATCAACGTCGCCGACGGCGAGGTGTTCGCGCGCGATCCGGTCAATCTTCTCAGGCTGTTCTGGCTGGCCGACCGGCACGGGCTGGAGTTCCACCCCGACGCGCTCAAGCTGCTGACGCGCTCGCTGAGGCTGGTCGACCGCGCCTTGCGCCGCGACAGGGAGGCCAACCGGCTGTTCATGGAGATCCTGACCTCCAGCCGCAGCCCCGAGCTCAACCTGCGCCGCATGAACGAGGCCGGGCTGCTCGGCAAGCTGATCCCCGATTTCCAGAAGATCGTGGCGATGATGCAGTTCAACA
>JACFNY010000663.1 GCA_019454625.1 Sphingomonadaceae bacterium | reverse complement strand
GTCGGCAACGTCGAGATCCCGCAGGAAGCCTTCATGGCTGTCCTCCGGCTCCGCGACAACTGACCCCGCGGAAACGCGCCGGAAACCTCGGCGTGCTACCGTAGCCACATCACGCGGCCGGTAGTGTCGCGCCCCTGCAGGAGCTGGAACGGTCATGATCAAAGCCTTCGTCCTCATCGTCGTCGACCCGGCAAAGACCGTTGATGTCTACGAACAGCTCCGATCGGTCGACGGCATCGCCGAGGTCTACCAGGTGATGGGGCCCTATGACATCGTCGCCGTGGTCGAGGTCCCGAACCTCACCGATGTCCCCTCCGTCATCAGCAAGCACATCCGCGCAGTCGAGGGCATCGAGAGCACAACCACCTGTGTGACCTTCCCCGAGGCGAGCTGAGCCTGGGCGCCAGGGCCGCGTAAAGGACGCTTGCGCGCCGTTCGATAATGGGATGGTGCGGAAGGTCAGACTGGCGGGATTCGGGTTCGGCATTGCCGCTTTCGGGCTCTTCGCCGCGTGTTCCGGTGGCGACGGGCAGGCTCCCACTCCCTCACCGTTGGCGTCCGCCACGCCGGCGCCGTCAGCCTCCCCCATGCCGCCTCCGTCCGCCACCGCTCCGGCGGGTAGCGGGCTCTTTGCATACCTGGTCGGGGGCCCCGGGGATGATCCCGGCGGCCCGGTTACCATCGCCGTGTTCGACATGGCTGCGGGAAAGGAGCGCGCCGCGGAGACGTTCGCCACCGAGCGCCCGAACCATTCGGCGGTCTGGCGCGACGGCCTCGTCCTGGCGTTCAACCGCCGAATCGAACTGGCGGACTTCGACATCGCCAATCGCCGCATCGTCTTCGAGCCGCCGCCCACTTCCGAGGCCGCCATCGCCGACATCGCCGTTTCTCCCGATGGCAACTACCTTGCTCTCACGATCGAGCCTGCTGCGTGCGGCGGCGCGGGCTGCACCTTCTACGGCTCCCAGCTCTACGTGATCGAGCTTCCGCAAGGCCGCGAGGTTCTCAAGC
>JACFNY010000662.1 GCA_019454625.1 Sphingomonadaceae bacterium | reverse complement strand
AAATAGGGATCGGGCCATGTGACGCCGCGGTCGCCGAGCTTCGCCGCGGCATGCAGCGTCCAGTAGGGATCGGCCAGATGCGGCCGCGCCAGGCACACGAGATCGGCGCGCCCGGCCATCAGGATCGAGTTGACGTGGTCCGGCTCGTAGATGTTGCCGACCGCCATCGTCGCCATGCCGGTCTCGTTGCGGATGCGGTCGGAGAACGGCGTCTGGAACATGCGGCCGTAGACGGGCCGCGCGCGCACCGAGGTCTGCCCGGCGGAGACGTCGCAGATGTCGACGCCCGCATCCTTCAGGATTTCCGCGATGCGCACGGCCTCTTCCGGCGTCACGCCTTCGTCGCCGACCCAGTCGTTCGCCGAGATGCGCACCGAGATCGGCTTTTCATCGGGCCATACGGCACGCACCGCACGGAACACTTCCAGCGGATAGCGCATCCGGTTTTCGAGGCTGCCGCCGTACTCGTCCCCACGGGTGTTGGTGAGCGGGCTGATGAAGGACGAGAGCAGGTAGCCGTGCGCGGCATGAATCTCGATCATGTCGAAGCCCGCGCGGTTCGCCATCTCGGCCGCCGCGACGAACTGGTCGCGAACCCGGTCCATGTCGGCGCGGTCCATCGGCTTCGGCACGGCGTTCCGTTCCGACCACGGCACGGCGGAGGCGGCGAGCAGCGGCCAGTTTCCGGCAGGCAGCGGTGCGTCCATTTCCTCCCAGCCGATCTGCGTCGAGCCTTTCGGACCGGAATGGCCGAGCTGCGCACAAATCTTCGCGGGGGTTTCGACGTGGACGAAATCGACGAGGCGCTTCCATGCCGCCTCGTGCTCGGGCGCATAGAGGCCGGGGCAGCCGGGCGTGATGCGCCCTTCGGCGCTGACGCAGGTCATCTCGATGAACACGAGACCGGCGCCGCCCTTGGCGCGCTCGGCATAGTGCACGAAGTGCCAGTCGGTCGGGCAGCCGTCCACCGCCTTGTACTGCGCCATCGGCGAGACGACGATGCGGTTCCGG
>JACFNY010000661.1 GCA_019454625.1 Sphingomonadaceae bacterium | reverse complement strand
GACGGCGTCTTCGTCCACCTCGGCCGGGTTTCGTCCGGCACGGTCACGGTCGGCGCGGCCGTGGCGCTGAAGGTCGACGGCGGCCGCCGCGCCATGATCCGCGCCAACCATTCCGCGACCCATCTGCTCCACGAGGCGCTGCGCGAGGTTCTCGGCACCCATGTCGCGCAGAAGGGCTCGCTCGTCGCGCCGGACAGGCTGCGCTTCGACTTCTCGCATCCGAAGCCGATCGTCGCCGGGGAACTGGATCGGATCGAGCGCCTCGCCAACGAGGTCGTTCGCCAGAACGAGAAGGTGACGACGCGCCTGATGGCGGTGGACGACGCCATCGCCGAGGGCGCGATGGCGCTGTTCGGCGAAAAATACGGCGACGAGGTCCGCGTGGTGCGGATGGGAACCGCGCTCCATGGCGACAAGGCCGGGAAGCCCTATTCGGTCGAGCTTTGCGGCGGCACCCACGTCGCGGCCACCGGCGACATCGGCCTCGTCCGGGTCGTTTCCGAGGGCGCCGTCGCCGCCGGCGTGCGCCGGATCGAGGCGCTGACCGGCGCGGCCGCACTCAGCCATCTCGACGAGCAGGAGCGGCGGCTGAAGGCCGTGGCGGCGGCGCTGAAGGTTTCCCCGGCCGAGGCGGCGGGCCGCCTCGAGGCCGTGCTCGACGAGCGCCGCAAGCTGGAGCGCGAACTGGCCGACGCCCGCCGCAAGCTGGCGCTCGGCGGCGCCGCGGCGTCGGCCGAGGGCCAGGCGCCCGAGGGCGAGACCGTCGCCGGCGTCGGTTTCATCGGCAAGGTCGTCGCCGGCATCCCGGCCAAGGAGCTGAAGTCGCTCGCCGATGCCGGCAAGAAGTCGCTCGGCTCCGGCGTGGTCGTTTTCGTCGGCACGGCCGAGGACGGCAAGGCGAGCGTGGTCGTCGGCGTGACGGAAGACCTGGCCGGCCGCTTCGCGGCCGTCGAACTGGTGCGCGTCGCGGCCGCCGCCAGTGGCGGGCAGGGCGGCGGCGGCCGGCCCGACA
>JACFNY010000660.1 GCA_019454625.1 Sphingomonadaceae bacterium | reverse complement strand
CGACCGCGCCGGCAAGCGTCACTGAAGGCGGCACGAAGCCCTGCGGGAAGAGATCGGCTACGTCGGCCATCTCGAGGGTAGACATCGACGCAGGGTCGGCCATCAGGGTGATGGTGGTGGTGACCGTGTAGGCGTCGCCAGCCGGGATCGCGAACGGAACCACGTTGCTCGCAAATGCCCGATACTGGCCGCTCACGGGCGCGACGTCGATCCTGTGAACTCCGATCACGCCGATGCCGCCCGAGAACCCGCCTCCGGCGTACAGCAACGGCGCGACCCTCTGCGTGCTCAGGACCAGTTCGGGAAGATCGAGGCCGCCGAAGAACGGGCTCGCCGGGTTGGCGCTGTCGAGAAACGTGCGAACCGACGCTGCGAATCCCGAGCCAATGACCGGCAAGCTGCCCCCGAAGGCGATGAACGTACCCCAGCCTGCGCCGGTGCCCGCCGCATCCGTGAACGAGGCGGTGGACGTCGCCACGGCGAACGAGCCGCTGTTCAGGGGCACGGCAGCATCCGCGAGCGAGAAGGTCATCCCCATGGGGGTGACGTTGACGATGCCGTTGCCGAAGGGGCCGTTGCCATTGCCGCCACCGACCTGCAAGGCACTGCCGGGCAGCCCCCCGCCCCAGTTAGCGATGTTGTTGCCGATCGTCGGGAAGAACGTACTCGACCCCAGCCCGGCGTTGTTCAGGATGTCGACCCGCCCGCTGACGTTGTTCGGGATATAGGTGGCATTGAAGCCGCCGACGGCACCGAAGTTCGTGACGCCGAAGGAAACGGCACCCGTCCCCGATCCGGGGACGTAAACCGGATCGGCCACCGCGTCGAACGCGGGAATACATAGAATCGTGGCCGCGCCTACTGCGACCATCAGTCTGGAGCGTGATATCGGAAAGCGAGAAGTTTTCATGGCGACCTCCGTCGAAAGTACGTGTCTGTAGCGAGCCGATGGCCCCAGCGGTAGGAATCAGATGAAGATGAGGTTGGAATCCATGCCGGGGCAACGCAAGCAT
>JACFNY010000659.1:249-1014 GCA_019454625.1 Sphingomonadaceae bacterium | reverse complement strand
CCGCCTTTGATGGCATGGCAGGCGCTGGCGCTGCGCGCGCCGTTCCTCGACGAGCGCCTTGTGCCGCGCCTGTGGCACCGCATGGTCGTGCGCCTGCTCGGCCTGCGCGTCCGCGTTCACGGCGCGCCGGCGCGGGGGCGGCCGCTGCTGATCGCCGCCAACCATGTCTCGTGGACCGACATCATGGCGCTGGGCGCCGCGACCGACGTCCACTTCATCGCCAAGGCCGAGGTATCGGGCTGGCCGCTGTTCGGCCGGCTGGCGAAACTCCAGCGCACCGTGTTCATCGACCGGACGCGGCCGCGCCGCGCCGGCGCGCAAGCCGGCGAGATCGCGGCGCGGCTGGCGCGCGGCGAGCCGATGGTGCTGTTTCCCGAAGGCACCACCTCCGACGGCAACACGGTGCTGCCGTTCAAGTCGAGCCTGTTCGCCGCGGCGCAGATGGCGATGGGCACGGAGGGGCGCGCGGCCGTCCAGCCGGTCGCCATCGTCTATACGCGGCTGCACGGCATGCCGATGAGCCGGCGCGAGCGCATGCGCGCGGCATGGATCGGCGACCAGACGCTGGTGCCGCATCTCGCCCGCCTCATGCGCGAGGGCGGCATCGACGTCGAGATCCATTTCGGCGAGCCGGTGGCGTTCGGCCCCGGGACGGACCGCAAGCGGATGGCGCGCGAGGCCGAGGCGTGCGTGCGGGCGATGATGCTCGCCGCGCTGCGGCGCACGGGCTGAGAGCCCGGCCCGCCTATTCCTGAAAATCGGGCA
>JACFNY010000659.1:0-239 GCA_019454625.1 Sphingomonadaceae bacterium | reverse complement strand
GTCGGAGATCTCGCGATAATAGGCGTCGTCCTGGGCGATGCGCTTGCGGTAGCCGATGCGCCAGGTGTCGCGCTCGTAGAACAGCATGTCGAGCGGCAGCCCGACCGAGAGGTTCGAGCGGATGGTGGAATCGAACGACACCATCAGAAGCTTCGCCGTCTCGGCGAAGCTCATGGACGGCTCGTAGGCGCGCACGAGGATCGGCTTGCCGTATTTCGTCTCGCCGATCTGGAAGAAGG
>JACFNY010000084.1 GCA_019454625.1 Sphingomonadaceae bacterium | reverse complement strand
AGACGCTGACGCACTTCACGGATGACGAAGTGGTGGCGTCCGTGCCCGTGCTCACCGAAGGCGCGCCGGGCGACGACATCGCGGCGCTCATCGCCGCGATCGACGACGAGACGAGCTGCGTCGTCGTGCAGAACCCGAACCTCTTCGGCCATGTCGCTGACCTCTCGGAGCTGGCGGCGCGCTGCCACGAGAAGGGCGCGCTGCTCGTCGCGGTGGTGACGGAGGCGGTGGCGCTCGGCGCGATCCGCTCGCCGGGCGCGATGGGCGCGGACATCGTCGTCGGCGAGGGCCAGTCGATCGGCGGCGGGCTCAGCTTCGGCGGGCCGTACCTCGGCCTCTTCGCCTGCAACAACAGGCATGTCCGCCAGATGCCGGGGCGCCTGTGCGGCGAGACGGTGGACGCGGAAGGGCGGCGCGGCTTCGTGCTGACGCTCTCGACGCGCGAGCAGCATGTCCGCCGCGAGAAGGCGACCTCGAACATCTGCACCAACTCCGGCCTCATCAGCCTTGCCTTCACCATCCACATGAGCCTGCTCGGCGAGAAGGGGCTGCGCGACCTCGCGGCGCTCAACCACGCGCGCGCCGTTCAGGTCGCGGAGCGGCTGGCGGCGATTCCGGGCGTCGAATTGCTGAACGGGCCGTTCTTCAACGAGTTCACGCTGCGCCTGCCGGTGGAGGCGCGGCCCGCGATCCGGCGCATGGCGGACGCGGGCGTGCTCGGCGGCGTCGCGCTCGGGCGGCTCTATCCGGGCGAGGCGAGCCTCGCGAACGGGGTTGTCGTTGCCGTCACCGAGACGCAGACGGATGCGGATGTTGACGAACTTGTCGCAGCGTATGAGGAGGCCGTGTCATGCTGAACCGCCAGGGCCGCGAGACGGCGCCGGGGGCTGCCGCGGCGAGCGAAGTTGACACCTTCACCGGCAACCGGGGCCTTGCGCTGGAGGAACCGCTGATCTTCGAGATCGGCGACAGCGCCCGCACCGGCGTCGACCTGCCCGCGCCGCCGAAGGTCGCCTCCCGCCTCGCCGGGCTGGAGCGCGAGCCGATCGGGCTGCCGGGCCTGTCGGAGCCCGAGGCCGTCCGCCACTACACGCGCCTCAGCCGCCAGAACTTCGCCATCGACATGGGCCTGTTCCCGCTCGGCTCGTGCACGATGAAGCACAACCCGCGGCTCAACGAGAAGATGGCGCGCCTGCCTGGCTTCTCGGACATCCACCCCTTGCAGCCGGTGGACAGCGTGCAGGGCGCGCTCGAACTCATCGACAGCCTCGCGCACTGGCTGAAGACGCTGACCGGTATGCCGGAGGTCTCGATGAGCCCGAAGGCGGGCGCACACGGCGAGCTGTGCGGGATGCTGGCGATCCGCGCCGCGCACGAGGCGCGCGGCGAGGCGCGGAAAGTGGTGCTCGTCCCCGAATCGGCGCACGGCACCAACCCGGCCACGGCGGCGTTCTGCGGCTACGAGGTGGAGAACATCCCGGCGACGCCCGCGGGCCGCGTCGACCTCGCGGCGCTGAAGGCCCGCCTCGGCCCCGACGTCGCGGCGGTGATGATCACCAATCCCAACACCTGCGGCCTGTTCGAGCCGGACATGAGCGCGATCTCCGAGGCCGTGCACGCGGCGGGCGCCTACGTCTACTGCGACGGCGCCAACTTCAACGCCATCGTCGGGCGCGTTCGCCCCGGCGACCTCGGCGTCGACGCCATGCACATCAACCTCCACAAGACCTTCTCGACGCCGCACGGCGGCGGCGGGCCGGGCGCGGGGCCGGTGGTGTTCTCGGCGGCGCTGGCGCCGTTCGCGCCGCTGCCGTTCGTGCGCCATACCGGCACGCACTTCGAACTGGTCGAGGAGGAGCAGGCCCACGCCGGCGGCGATGCGCACGCGCGGAGCTTCGGTCGCATGGTCGCCTTCCACGGCCAGATGGGCATGTTCGTGCGCGCGCTCAGCTACATGATGAGCCACGGCGCGGACGGCCTCCGTCAGGTCGCCGAGGACGCGGTGCTGAACGCCAACTACGTGCTGCGCAGCCTTGAGGACGTGATGACCGCGCCGTTCGGCGCCTCCGGCCCCTGTATGCACGAGGCGCTGTTCGACGATTCGTTCCTCGACGGCACCGGCGTCACCACGCTCGACATCGCCAAGGCGCTGATCGACGAGGGCTACCACCCGATGACGATGTACTTCCCACTCGTCGTCCACGGCGCGATGCTGATCGAGCCGACGGAAACGGAAAGCAAGGCGACGCTCGACCAGTTCATCGCGACGCTCAGGAGCCTCGTGGCGCGCGCCAAGGCGGGCGAGGCGGAGCACTTCAAGGCCGCGCCGCACCTCGCCCCGCGCCGCCGCCTCGACGAGACGCTGGCGGCAAGGAAGCCGGTGCTGAGCTGGGCGCCCTCCGCATAGCCCTGTTGACCGCCGCGCATCGCCCGTCCAAAACGCCCTGCAAAGAGGCAAGACGGGGATTCTGATGACCGATGCGGCGGCATCGCTGGAGGGGCTGAGCTTCGAGGCCGCGCTCGCGCGGCTGGAGAAGATCGTGCACCAGCTCGAGGCCGGCGAGGTCGATCTCGAAGCCTCGATCGGCCTCTACGAGCAGGGCCAGCAATTGAAGGCCTATTGCGAATCGAAGCTGAAGGCCGCGCAGGCGCGCATCGAGCTCATCCAGATCGGCCCGGACGGCGAAGCGAGGGGCACGCGGCCCTTCGACACCGAATAGGGGCCGCGGTGCACGCTTCGCTCAGCCTGAAGCCCGCGCTCGACGCTATCGGAACCGCCATCGACCAGCGTTTCGACAAGCTCCTGCCGATTCCCTCGGACCCCCGCCGCCGTCTCGTCGAGGCGATGCGCTACGCGGCGATGGGCGGCGGCAAGCGGATGCGGCCGCTGCTCGCGGTCGCCTCCTGCGACCTCTTCCACGTCGACAAAGAGCGTGCGCTGCGCGCCGCCATCGCCACCGAGTGCGTGCACGTCTACAGCCTCGTCCACGACGACCTGCCGTGCATGGACGACGACGACACGCGGCGCGGCAAGCCGGCGCTGCACAAGGCGTTCGACGAGGCGACGGCGGTGCTCGCGGGAGACGCCTTGCAGGCGCTCGCCTTCGAGGTGCTCGCCGACGAGGCGACGCACGAGGACCCCTATGTGCGCGCCGAGCTGGTGCTGGAGCTTGCCCGCGCCAGCGGCCCGACGGGCATGGCGGGCGGGCAGATGATGGACCTCGTCGCCGAGGAGGAGACGTTCGACCTGCCGACGACGACGCGGCTCCAGCAGCTGAAGACCGGCGCGCTGATCGGCTTCGCCATCGAGGCGGGCGCGATCATGGGCAAGGCGAGCGCGGACAACCGCGTGAAGCTGCGCGGCTACGCGCGCGACCTCGGCCTCGCCTTCCAGATCGCCGACGACCTGCTCGACGTGGAAGGCGACAGCGGCCGCACCGGCAAGGCCGTGCGCAAGGACGCGGGCGCCGGCAAGGCGACCTTCGTGTCGCTGCTCGGCATCGAGCGCGCGCGCAAGCAGGCGGAGATGCTGATCGACCAGGCGATCGGGCATCTTCACGGCTTCGGCCAGTCCGCCGATCTGCTGCGCGCCATCGCGCGCTTCGCGATCGAGCGCGACCGCTAGACCAGAAAGCAGGGGGACACGTCATGCGCATCGGCGTCTATCCGGGCACGTTCGACCCGATCACGCTCGGCCACATCGACATCATCCGGCGCGGCGCCAAGCTCGTCGACAAGCTGATCATCGGCGTGTCGACGAACCCGTCCAAGTCGCCGATGTTCACATTGGACGAGCGGCTGGAGCAGGTGCGCCGCGAGACGGCGGGCATCGCGAACGGCACGATCGAGGTGGTGTCGTTCAACGCGCTGCTGATGGATTTCGCCGCAAGCCAGGGCGCCAGCATGATCGTGCGGGGGCTGCGCGCGGTTGCCGATTTCGAGTATGAGTACCAGATGGCGGGCATGAACCAGCAGCTGAACAACGAGATCGAGACGGTGTTCCTGATGGCGGACGTGGCCTTGCAGCCGATCGCCTCGCGGCTGGTGAAGGAGATCGCGGTGTTCGGCGGCGAGATCGCGAAGTTCGTGACGCCGGCGGTCGCCGCCGCGGTGAAGGCGAAGGTCGCCGCGGGCAGATCGTGATATTCAGCGCCATGATATTCAGCGCCGATGCAGCCTTCCGGGGCTATGGCGCGCAGCAAGGTGGAAATCGAGGGTTCGGCATGAAACGAGTATGGACTGCGCTGTTCGCGATGCTGGCATTCGCGGCCGCGACGCCCGCATCCGCGCAGGAAGCGAGCAAGATGTCGCCGGAACAGGCGATGAAGGTGCAGCAGCAGCAGGCCGCCGCCGCTGCGCCCGCACCTGCCGCGCCCACGGCGCAGGACCCGGAGAACATCCTCTACCTCGACCTTTCGACGGGCGGCCGCGTCGCCATCCTGATGCGGCCGGACGTGGCGCCGAACCATATCGAGCGCATCAAGACGCTGGTGCGCCGCGGCTTCTACGACGGCATCATCTTCCACCGCGTGATCGACGGCTTCATGGCGCAGACCGGCGACCCGCAGGGCACCGGGCAGGGCGGCTCCGACCTTCCCGACCTCAAGGCCGAGTTCAATTCGCTGCCGCACCTGCGCGGCACCGCCTCGATGGCGCGCACGCAGGAGCCGGACAGCGCCAACAGCCAGTTCTTCATCATGTTCATGCCGATGACCGGCGCGATGGACGGCAACTACACCGGCTGGGGCCGCGTGATCTCCGGCATGGAGTTCGTCGACAGGATCGCGCGCGGCGAGCCGCCCGCGAAGCCGGACCGCATCCTCAAGGCCTCGATCGCCGCCGACGACGTGCCGCCGCCCGCACAGCCGGCGCCTCCCGCGCTCGCCGCGCCCGAGGCCGCGCCCGCCGGGCAGCAGGCGGCCGTGGAGGCGGCAGTGCAGGCCTCGCCGCCGCCGCAGAACTGACTTGCGCGTCGACGCTTTCGATTTCGACCTGCCGCAGGACCGTATCGCGCTTCGCCCGGCCAGCCCGCGCGATGCGGCGCGGGTGCTCGTCGTGCGGCCCGATGGTCTCGAAGACCGCGTGGTGCGCGATCTGCCCGCGCTGCTGGCGCCCGGCGACGTGCTCGTCTTCAACGACACGCGCGTCCTCCCCGCGCAGCTTTTCGGCCGCAAGGGCGAAGCAAAGATCGGCGTCACGCTGCACAAGCGCGAGGGGCCGTATGAATGGCGGGCGTTCGTCCGCAACGCCAAGCGCCTGAAACCGGGCGACCGCGTCGATTTCGGCGCGGGGCTGGAGGGCATCGCCGCGGACAAGGGCGCGGACGGCAGCGTGCTGTGGCGCTTCGAATGCGACGGGCCGCTGGAGGCCGCGTTGCACGCGGCGGGCACGATGCCGCTGCCGCCCTATATCGCGGGGAGGCGCCCGGCGGACGCGCGCGACGCGGAGGACTACCAGACGATGTTCGCCGCGCGCGAGGGCGCGGTCGCCGCGCCGACGGCGGCGCTGCACTTCACGCCCGAACTCATCGCCGCGCTCGATGCGCGCGGGGTGCGGCGCGAGACGCTGACGCTGCATGTCGGCGCGGGGACGTTCCTGCCGGTGAAGGCGGAGGACACGCGCGACCACCGGATGCACGCCGAATGGGGCGAGGTGAGCGCCGGGGCGGCGGCGCGCCTCAACGCCGCGCGCGCGGGCGGCGGGCGCATCATCGCCGTCGGCACGACCTCGCTGCGCCTCCTCGAAAGCGCGGCGGGCGAGGACGGCACGATCGCGCCGTTCAGCGGCGACACCGACATCTTCATCACGCCCGGCTACCGCTTCCGCGCCGTGGCGGGCCTGATGACCAACTTCCACCTGCCGCGCTCGACCTTGTTCATGCTGGTGAGTGCGCTGATGGGGCTGGAGACGATGCGCGCCGCCTACGCGCACGCGATCAGTGCCGGTTACCGCTTCTACTCCTACGGCGATTCGAGCCTGCTCTTGCCCTGATGCGGGCGCTGCTGTATTATTTCCATAATACGGTTAACGAGGTGGTCACGATGAAGCCGATGGTTTCCGCCCTGATGTGCGCCGCGCTCGGCCTCGCGGCCTGCGACGCGCCCGCCGATCCGCCGGAAAAAGGCGCGGACGTCGCCGTCATCGCGGCGAACGATCAGGGGAGGCGTGTGTTCGAGGCGTCGGCGGACGGCGGCACGGGGGCGGTCACGGTCTCGACGCCGGGCTTCGATCTCAACCTGAAGCTGCCGAAGATGGCGCTCGGCGCCGACGATTTCGACATCGACGGTGTCAAGCTCTACCCCGGCTCGACGATCGGGACGATCCGGGTCGATGCGGGCGGCAAGGACAGGAAGGGCGATGCCGCGGTCGATGTCGGCTTCACCGCGCCCGCCGACGCGAGGACCGTGGCGGGCTGGTTCGCGCGCCGCTTCGCCGAGAAGGGCATCGCCTTCGAGCGCGACGGCGACACGCTGACCGGCGAGACCGGAGACGGCGACGCCTTCGTCATCGAACTTGCCGACGAGACGGTGGACGGCGCGGCGGGGGCGAAGGGCAGCATCCACCTCGTCAGCGGATAACGGTTCCCAGCGCGGGCGCTTCGCTCTATGCGGCGCGCGATGACGCGTTTCGACTTCTCCATCCACGCGCGCGACGGCAAGGCGCGCACCGGCACCATCCGCATGATGCGCGGCGAGATCCGCACGCCCGCGTTCATGCCGGTCGGCACCGCCGCGACCGTGAAGGCGATGAAGCCCGCCGACGTGCGCGCCACGGGCGCCGACATCATCCTCGGCAACACCTACCACCTGATGCTGCGCCCCGGCGACGAACGCATGGCGCGCCTCGGCGGCCTGCATCGCTTCATGGGCTGGGACCGGCCGATCCTCACCGATTCGGGCGGCTACCAGGTGATGAGCCTGTCCGACCTCACCAGGGTGACGGAGGAGGGCGTGCGCTTCGCCTCGCACCTCGACGGCTCGCGGCACCTGCTGACGCCGGAGCGCTCGATGGAGATCCAGCGCAACCTCGGCAGCGACATCGTCATGGCGTTCGACGAGTGCACCGCGTTCCCGGCACCACACGCCGCCGCGGCGAAGTCGATGGAGATGTCGATGCGCTGGGCGAAGCGCTCGCGCGGCGGCTTCGACGGGCACGAGCACGCGGGCCGCGCGGCGCTGTTCGGCATCCAGCAGGGCTCGATGTTCGAGGATTTGCGGCGCGCCTCGTCGCAGGCGCTCACCGAGATCGGCTTCGACGGCTACGCGATCGGCGGCCTCGCGGTGGGCGAGGGACAGGCGCAGATGTTCGACGTGCTCGACTATGCGCCGGGGCTGCTGCCGGAGGACCGGCCGCGCTACCTGATGGGCGTCGGCAAGCCCGACGACATCGTGGGGGCCGTGCAGCGCGGCATCGACATGTTCGACTGCGTGCTGCCGACGCGCTCGGGCCGCAACGGGCAGGCGTTCACGCACGACGGGCCGATCAACCTCAGGAACGCCCGCTTCGCGGAGGACACGGGGCCGCTCGACCCGGATTGCGCCTGCCCGGTCTGCCGCGGCTGGAGCCGCGCCTATGTCCACCATCTGATCCGCTCGGGCGAAATCCTCGGCGCGATGCTGATGACCGAGCACAACCTCGCCTTCTACCAGCAGCTCATGGCGGGTCTGCGGCAGGCCATCGCGGAGGGGCGGCTGGAGGCGTTCGCACGCGCCTTCGTCGGCCGCTACCGCGCCCGGGCTAGCGCCCCCTGAAGTTCGCCGGGCGCTTTTGCAGGAAGGCGCTGACGCCCTCGGCGACGTCTTCCGTCAGGCCCGCGAGGCG
>JACFNY010000658.1:238-1014 GCA_019454625.1 Sphingomonadaceae bacterium | reverse complement strand
GTCGAAGCGCCAGTCGCCCTCGCGGCCGGTGACGCGCGCCTCGCTGGGGGAAGCGGCGATGGCGCGGATGTCGGCGCGCTCGATCGTCCCGCCCGCCCGCGTCAGGATCTCGGCCAGCCTCTCGACCCACAGGCGCGGATCGGTGACGTTGATCCAGCCGGGGGTGAAGCCGCCATGGCTGAAGCGCCGGGCGACGCCGGGCTGGATCTCGGCGATGGCGTCGCGGCTTTCCAGCAGCCGGAACTCGATTCCGGCGCGGCGGCGCTCCTCCCATTCGCGCTGGCTGCGGCGGAACTCGCCCTCGCCTTCGTAGAGCTGGAGCTGGCCCTCGCGGCGCAGCATGCCGGAAAGCCCGTGCCGCGCCACCAGCCGCTCCAGCGCCGCGGCCGAATGCGCCATCAGCGCGCTCTGGGCCGCGACCGCCGCGCGGTAGCGCCCGGGCAGGCTCGCCCGCCAGAACGAGACGAGCCACGGCGCGATGCGCAGCGCATAGGCGGGCGGGATGGACAGCGGCCCATCGGGATCGAACAGCCACCGCGGCGCCTTGCGCATGACGCCGGGCGTGGCGAGCGGGACGATCTCGGCGAAGGCGAAGGCGCCGGCATTGCCGGCCGAGGCGCCGGCGGCGACGCCTTCCCTGTCGAACACCGTGACCCGGTGCCCGCGCGCGGCCAGCGCCAACGCGGCCGATACGCCGATCACGCCCGCCCCGATCACGCCGATCTTCATGACGATTCAATCCCGCCTTGAGAAGGATGCTTCCCATATAATTAGCA
>JACFNY010000658.1:0-228 GCA_019454625.1 Sphingomonadaceae bacterium | reverse complement strand
ACAAAATATCCGGGCGATATATGCATGGCCCCGCTCTTTCACGCATGGGCGGACACGGTTAAGAATGGGGTTTCAGCCAGACGGCAGGCGGCGGAAACATTCGGACGCGAACGGCGCGGGGACCGCGAATGGCGAAAGAAGCGAAGAAGCGCAACGGCGACGGCGAGGACGGCGCCAACCTCTATCGCCGCGGCTCGGGCGTCAGCCATGTCTACGAGAAGCTGCGCA
>JACFNY010000657.1 GCA_019454625.1 Sphingomonadaceae bacterium | reverse complement strand
CGCGCGGCGTCACCTGGGCAAAGGCATAGCCGAGGCCGGCGGCGCGCTCGCCGAGCGCCACCAGCGATTCCTCGACGGACTTGGCGCTGTAGTAATTGCCTTCCCGGGTAGCGATCGCGCCCTTCAGCGTCTCGCCGTCGAGACCGGCCACCGTGCTCTCCACCTCGATCGAGCCGAAGCGGTAACGACGGCCCTCATCGACCGTGAACACGACGCGATAGGTGTTGTTGGCCTCGTTCAGTTCGGCATGGGACGACACGACCTGGAAGTCGGCATAGCCATGATTGTAGTAGAAACGCCGCAGCATCTCCTCGTCGGCGCGCAGGCGGTCCTCGTCGTAGATGTCGTTGCGCGACAGGAACGAGAACAGCCCGGAGCGCTTGGTCGAGACGACGTCGCGCAGGCGGCCGTCCGAATAGGCGCTGTTGCCCTCGAACTCGATGGCGGCGATCTTGGTGCGGCCGCCTTCCTGGATGTCGAAGACCACGTTGACGCGGTTGTCGCCGAGATCGACCACCTGCGAGGTGACGACGGCGTCGTCGCGGCCGATGCGCGCATAGGCCTGGCGAATCGTCTCGACGTCGGCGGCGAGCAGCGAATCGGAAAACGAGTTGCGCGGCTGGAGCTGGATCTGGCGGACGAGATCGGCGTCCTTGATCTTCTTGTTGCCCTGGAACAGCACCTGGTTGACGATCGAATATTCCACGACCGTGACCACGAGCGTCGAGCCGCTCTGGTTGATGCGCACGTCCGAGAACAGGCCGGTCGAGAACAGCCGCTTGACGGCCTCGTCGATGTCGCCGGCGCTGAAGTTGCGTCCCGGCCGGATATCGACGTTGTTGCGGATGGTTTCGGCGTCGACGCGCCGGTTGCCGCGGACCTCGATACGGCTGACGACCGCCGCCTCGGCCACGGAAACCGTGGCGAGTTGCAGGGCGGTCGCGCCGGAGACCATGACACCGGCCGAAAGAGCCACCGCCGAGACGGCGCTCATGAAACTGGAAACTGCCTTCA
>JACFNY010000656.1 GCA_019454625.1 Sphingomonadaceae bacterium | reverse complement strand
GCCGAGATGCGCATCGACGGCGCCTTGGCCGACGACGTCCTCGAAGACACCCTCGTCGACCCCCTGCCTATCATCGAACCCGTCCTGCGCCCGCTCTTCCGGCAGGTCGAGGTCTCGGTCGATTTCCTCTCGCGCCGCCGCAACTGCCCGGTCAGCCACTTTTTCATCAGCGGCCTCACCGCAGGCACGCGCTACTGGTCCGCCATTTTCTCGCGGATGCTCAATCAGGCGCTGACCCCCTGCCAGCCGCTCGAAGGCTTGGTGAACGCCGCGCCTGCCGCCGCCCTGCCGGCAGACCTCAACGCCGCCGAGCCGCTCCTCATGGCCGCGGCCGGGGCCGCACGCACCGTTCTGGAGGATGAATGAGAGCACCCCTGCATCTCGATCTGCTCAGCGACGATGAGCGCTTCAGCTCCAGCCCTGTGCGGCTGCGGGTGATGGCGCCGCTCATCTCGATCCTGAGCGTCCTCGTCACCCTCGTCTGGTGGGGACTCATCGCCCTGCGCATCAACACAGCCGCCGGACTGCGCGACACCCTCAGAATCGAGATCGACAACCTGAAACCCCAGCACGAGACCATCCTGCGGCTGATAGCGGAGGAAAAGGAGTTCTCAGCCTCCCTGCGCCAACTCGCCTTCTACCGCAACGCGCGCCTCGCCTTCGGCGACACCCTCGCCCTCCTCCCCGAATACGTGCCCGAAAACATCCAGTTCACCGAGCTGCGCGTCCTGCCGCCACCCCCTCCGCCCCCGCCCAACCCCAAAAAGCCGGAACTGCGCAACACCAACAGCCTTGAGAACGTGACCGCGCGGCTGATCGGACGCGCCAGCGGCGAAAACGCCTCCTCGTCCGTCAACGACCTCCTCCTCTCGCTCCGCTCGCCTGCCCTGACCAACCTTTTCCGCTCCGCCGAGATCCCGAAAGGCGCGTTCCGTCAGGACGTCGCCCGTGGCGGCGCCAGCCGCGACACCCTGCTCTTCGAGATCAACTGCACATGCCTGCCAAGGAGGTTCGAA
>JACFNY010000655.1 GCA_019454625.1 Sphingomonadaceae bacterium | reverse complement strand
GACGATCACCTTCGAATCCTTCATGCCGGCGAGGTGCTGGATGGCGCCCGAGATGCCGATGGCGAAATAGACCTCCGGCGCGACGATCTTGCCGGTCTGGCCGACCTGGTAGTCGTTCGGTACGTAGCCCGCGTCGACGGCGGCGCGCGACGCGCCGACGGCAGCACCGAGCTTGTCGGCGAGCGGAAAGATGACCTGCTGGAACGTCTCGCTGTCCTTGAGCGCGCGGCCGCCCGACACGATGATCTTCGCGGCGGTCAGCTCCGGGCGCTCCAGCTTGGCGATCTCGGCGCCGACGAAGCTCGAAAGCCCCGCATCGCCCGCGCCTGAGACGGTCTCGATGCTCGCCGAGCCGCCGTCGCCCGCCTTCTCGAAGGCGGTGCCGCGCACGGTGATCACCTTCTTCGCATCGTCCGACTGCACGGTGGCGATGGCGTTGCCGGCGTAAATCGGCCGCTCGAACGTGTTCGTGTCGACGATGCCGGTGATCTCGGAGATCTGCTGGCTGTCGAGCTTCGCGGCGACGCGCGGCGCGATGTTCTTGGCCGATGTCGTGGCAGGGGCGACGAGCGCGTCGTAGTTCGCCATCAGGCCTTCGATGAGCGGCGCGACGTTCTCGGCAAGGCCGTTGGCATAGGCCGCGTCGTCGGCGAGCAGCACCTTGGCGACGCCCGCGATCTTCGCGGCGGCATCGGCTGCGCCCTGCGCGCCCTGGCCTGCGACGAGCACGTGCACGTCGCCGCCGAGCTTGCCGGCAGCCGTCACGGCGACGCGGGTCGCGTCCTTGATCGAGGCGTTGTCGTGTTCAGCGAGGACGAGGACGCTCATGCGATCGCTCCCATTTCCTTGAGTTTGCCGACAAGGGCGTCGACCGAATCGACCTTGATGCCCGCCTGCCGCTTGGGCGGCTCGGTGACTTTCAGCGTCTTCAGGCGCGGGGTGACGTCGATGCCGTAGTCGGCGGGTGTCTTGGTGTCGATCGGCTTGGACTTTGCCTTCATGATGTTCGGCAGCGA
>JACFNY010000654.1 GCA_019454625.1 Sphingomonadaceae bacterium | reverse complement strand
CGACGGTCCCCGCGCCCACCACGAGGATGCGCCGCGCGCCCTTGCGGGCGAGGCGGCGCGCGGCGAGGAGGCTGTCCCCGGCGGTCTTCCACTTGGTCACGAGATGGAAATCGACCAGCGCCTCAAGCTCGCCCGTGTCGTCCGACAGCAGCGACACGCCGCCGTTGATCGTCGGCCGCCCCAGGGCGGCGTTGCCGGGGAAGATCGTGGCGGACTTCACGGCAAGCCCCAGACCGTCGATCCAGGCGGATCGGGTCAGGAGCGTGTCGCGGCCGCGGTAGAGGAAGGTATCGCCGACTTCGGCCCGGGGGAGCCGGTGGCCTGCCTCCAGCGCCTCGGTCAGCCGCAGCCAGTCGAGCCGCGCCTCTCCCTCCGCGAAGGGGATGACCTCGAAGCTCATGCCGCGTCTTCCCCGCTCAGGAGACCCTCGGCGACCAGCCGCGCGGCGAAGGGGGCGGGCGTGGTGAAGAGGTGGCCCTTCCAGCCCCGCGCCTCGGCGGCGGCGATGTTCTCGGGCCGGTCGTCGGCAAAGAGGAGTGCGCCCGCGGCCACCCCGCTGCCCGCCTCCAGCGCTGCATAGATCGCCGCGTCGGGCTTCATCAGCCGCAGCCGTCCCGAGACATAGCTCTGGTCGAATTCGTCGAGGAAATCGTAATGCGAACGTGCCAGATCGAAGCTGCCCGCGCCGAAATTCGAGAGCGCGAAGACCGGGACGCCGTTCCGCCTGAGCGCGCGCAGCAGCCGGACCGAATGCGGGATCGCTGGCGTCGCCAGTTCCAGCCAGCGGTCGTGCCAGTCGAGGATCTCGCGCCGGTAGGCGGGATGCGCTTCGGCCCAGTCGTGGATCGTGCCGTGGAAGTCGTGGCCCTGATCGACAAGGAGGTTCATCGCGGCAAGGTCGACCTCGCGGAACAGCCGCTGGCGGTGGTCGGTGCCGTAGACGCGGTCGTAGTATTTCTCGGGCGCCCATTCGATCAGCACGTTGCCGATGTCGAACACCACCGCCTCAATCGTCAT
>JACFNY010000653.1 GCA_019454625.1 Sphingomonadaceae bacterium | reverse complement strand
GTCGATCTCGAGGTCGGCGACGGCGAGCGTCGATTTCGATGGCGCTGCCGCGGGCCGCCGCCCCAGCGCTTCGATGCGCGCCAGCAGCTCCGACATGGCGAACGGCTTCGTCAGGTAGTCGTCCGATCCCGCGCGCAGGCCCCGTACCCGCTCGTCCACCTCGCCGAGCGCGCTGAGGATGATCACCGGCGTGCGGTTCCCCGCGGCGCGCATCGTCTGCAGGATGGTGAGCCCGTCGACGCCCGGCAGCATCCGGTCGAGGATCACGACATCATAGGCTTCCCCCGCCACGCGGTAGAGGCCCTCGCGCCCGTCGGCGATGTGCTCGGCGACGTGGCCGGCCTCGCCGAGGCCCTTCGCCACGTAGGCGGCGACGCGTTCGTCGTCCTCGATCAGCAGGATACGCATGTGCCAGCACAAGAAGCGGGCGCTATCGACGTGTCAATTGCCCTTTGCCACGGCATTGCCTTATTGCGGCATCATAGGGGGGACCATGCTTTCTCAACGGACGCGGTATACAATTCGCGCGCTCCAGCACCTTGCCGACCATTACGGCAAGGGGCCGATCCGGCTCGTCGACATTGCAGAGGCGCAGAACATCCCGAAAAAGTTCCTGACGGTGATCCTCTCGGAGTTCAGCCGTCTCGGCATCGTCGGCACCAAGCGCGGACCGGACGGCGGCTACTGGCTCGCCGTGCCGCCGGTCGACGTGCGCTACGGCGACATCGTGCGGCTGACGCGCGGCTCGCTGGCGCTGGTGCCCTGCGCCAGCCGCTTCGACTACAAGCCCTGCGAGAACTGCGTCACCGAAGCGGAGTGCCGCCTGCACCGCCTGATGGTGATGGTGCGCGACGAGACGGCGCGCATCCTCGACACGGTCACGCTCGCCGATCCGATCCCGCTGCCGGAGTCGGTTCTCTAGACTCGTTCCGGTTCGATCCGAACCGGAACGAGTCCAGATTATTCTTTGTTCTCCGTTAATTACGAGTCGGCAGGTGATTCCACCTGCCTCGAAATCA
>JACFNY010000083.1 GCA_019454625.1 Sphingomonadaceae bacterium | reverse complement strand
CGAGCAGGTTGCTGGTGCCGAGGAACAGCGGGGCGAGGATGCCGGTGGACTTCGTGAGCAGGTTGCCCGCGCCGCGCGCGGTCAGCAGCCCGCCGGGCCCGCCGCCGATGCCGAGCGCCCCGCCCTCGCTGCGCTGAAGCAGGATCACCGCGACGAGTGCGATCGCGATCAGCGAATGGACGACAAGGACGAAGTGCATCAGCGCGGTGGACATGCGGAACCGATCGTTTTCCGGTGGAATGGCGAGAGGCCACATAACGACGCGGGGGCGCGAGTTCAAGCGCTGGGAGGTACAGCGCCCCTACCGGACGATGCCGATGCCGAAGCGCAGGCGGGTGTTGCGTTCGTCGTAGTCGATGAGCGCTTCGCCGTAGCCCGTGTAGAGCTGGCTGTAGAGATAGAGGTTGAGCCCGGTCCAGCGGCGCAGCGAATAGCTGAGGTCCACCTCGGCGCTGCCGCGGCCGCCGGAGAGGTTGCCTTGCAGGTAGGTGCGCAGGCCGAAACCGTCGGTCTGCTTGAGGTCGAGCGTCACGCCCGTGTAGCCGCGATAGCGGGCGATGCGTTCGTTGCCTTCCTTGCTGCCGACATAGGCCCAGAGCCGCGGCGCCGCGGTGAGCGTCCAGCCGCTCCCGAGGCCGAAACCTACGGACGGCTCCACGTAGAGCGTGTTGTAGCTGCGGGACTCCGCGCCGTCCTTGCCGTTCGACTGGTGGCGGAGGCCCGTCTGGATGCCGAGCATCGGCGCGCCGACACTGGTCGAGCCGGGCGAAACGGCACGCAGGAACAGCTCCGGGCTGAAGGTGATGTCGTGCATCGGGATCGACTCTTCGGAGAGATCCCAGAACATGCGCTGCGTGTACCCGAAATAGAGCCCCGCGCGCCATTCGCGGCTACCGTCCCCGGTGGTGAACTCGCGCGGCTGATGGCCGAAGACACGGTAGCGGAAGCTGAGCTGGAGCTTGGCGTCGGACGGGTTCGCCCCGACGAGCGCGTACATCGGCTCGTAGGTCTCGAAGCGCCCGAGGCCGGTCGATTCCGCCTCTTGCGGCGTGGCCGTGGCGGCGGCCACGGCCACTTGCGGCGGCGGCGCGGCTTGCCGGACCGCCCCGAGACGGTAGCGGACGCGCGCGAAGCCACCGGGCGCGATCTCGGCAGGGGCTGGGCCTTCCAGCGTCGCCTCGCCTTCCGCGACGGTGATGCTTTGCGGCGCATCGAGCTTCGCCGCCGCTGCCCCGTCGTTCAGGAAGATCACCTCGAACGTCCCGGTGCGCGGTGCGCTCGCCTCCGGCACCACGAGCCGCACCTCCGCCGCCGCGGGCAGGGAGACCAGCAGCACGGCGGCGAAGGCGGCGGCGCGCACCGATCAGGCTGCCGCGATGATGGGCAGGAAGTCCGCGGCCTTGAGGCTGGCACCGCCGACGAGCGCGCCGCCGACCTCCGGCACCGCGAACAGCTCGGCGGCATTCGACGGCTTCACCGAGCCGCCGTAGAGGATGGGGACGCGGCGTCCGTCCTCGCCGTAGCGTGCGACGAGGCGCGTGCGGATGGCGCTGTGCATCTCGTCAACATCGCCCGCGAGCGGCGTGCGGCCCGTACCGATCGCCCAGACGGGCTCGTAGGCGATGATGACGCTCGCCGGGTCCGCATCCGGCAGCGAGCCATCGAGCTGCGCACCGACGACGTCGAGGTGGCGCCCGGCGTCGCGCTCGGCCTCCGTCTCGCCGACGCAGATGATGGCCCGCAGGCCCGCGCCGATCGCGGCGGTCGCCTTCGCCTTCACGTCCGCATCAGTCTCGCCGTTGTCGGTGCGGCGTTCGCTGTGGCCGACGATCACGAAGTCGCAGCCGAGGTCAGCGAGCATCGGCGCGGCGACGCAGCCGGTGCGCGCGCCCGATGGGTTCGCATGGCAATCCTGCCCGCCGATGCGAAGGCGCGAGCCCGCCGCCGCATCCTTCGCGAGCGCGACGAGCGTGAACGGCGGCGCGACGGCGACCTCGACGCGGGACGGCGCGGCATCGGCGGCGCGCGCGATCGCCTCCACCTCGGCAAGCGCGGCCTTCAGCCCGTTCATCTTCCAGTTGCCCGCAACCAGCATCGGCTTTTCCATCGAATTCTCCCACGTGCGTTTGCGGCAGCCCTTAGCAACGCCCGGACAGACAAGCCAAGGGCGCGCTTGCCGCGCCTGCCGCAGCTACCTATAAACCGGGCGCTATTTCCAATGCCGAACGCGCGCGAAAGGCCAAAGGCTCCCGATGATCAGCTTCTTCCGCAAGGCCCTCTCCTCCTGGATCGTCCTTGCCCTCCTCGGCCTCGTGCTCGTCGCCTTCATCATCACCGGCATCGGCGACCCGTTCGGCGGCGGCCCGGCGGCGACCACGGTCGCCGAGGTCGCGAAAGACGACATTTCCGACGCGCAGCTTTCCAGCCAGTTCGACCGGCAGCTCGCGACGGTCCGGCAGGAGCAGCCCGGCATCACCGCGGCGCAGGCCGTGCGCGGCGGAATGCTGGAAGGCGTGCTCGAACGCCTGATCGGCTCGCAGGCGCTGACCGCGATGGGCGGGAAGCTGGGCCTCGGGCCGAGCAAGCGGCAGGTGGACGCCGAGATCGCCTCGATCGCCGCGTTCCGTGGCCCCGACGGTCGCTTCTCGGAAGACGTGTACCGGCGGACGATCGGTGCGCAGGGGCTGACCGAGGACATGGTGCGCCGCGAGATCGGCGGCGACGTCGTGCGCCGCCAGCTGCTCGGCCTCGTCGATTCAATCCCGATGACGCCGCGCAAGCTCGCCGAGCCGTTCACCGCGCTCCAGCTCGAGCAGCGTACCATCGACATCGGCGCGGTTCCCGCCCAGTCGTTCCCCGCCCCCACGCTCAGCGACGCCGACATCGAGGCCTTCTACAAGAAGAACATCGCCAACTACACGGTGCCGGAGCGCCGCCGCCTTACCTACGCGCTGATCGACAGCGCCGAGATCGCCAAAACGGTGCAAGTGACGGACGCTGCGCTCGCCGACTACTACAAGCGCCACGCCGACGAATTCGCCGCGAGCGAGACGCGCACGCTGCGGCAGGTGGTGGTGCAGGACAAGGCACAGGCCGACACGATCGCGAAGCGCGTGAACGCCGGCGAGGATTTCGCCGCCGTCGCACCGGAGGTCGCGGGCTATAGCGAAACCGACATGGAGCTCGGTACGCTCTCCAGGAGCACGCTTGTCGGCCAGACGGCCGAAGCCGTGGCCGATGCCGCGTTCAAGGCCGCATCCGGCAAGGTCGCAGGACCGGTGCAGAGCGAATTCGGCTGGCACGTCGTGCACGTCGATGCCGTCGTAGCGAAGCCCGCGCGGACCCTCGCGGAGGTGAAGGACGAAATCCGCCCGGCGGTCGAGACCGAACTTGCCCAGAACGCCGTCGCCGACGTCGTCGAGAAGGCCGACGAGGCGCTTGCCGAAGGCGCCAGCGTCGCCGAGGTTGCGAAGGACCTCGGCCTCACCCTCGTGCGCGTGCCGCCGGTGACGAGCGAAGGCCTGACGCTCGGCGAATCCGGCCTCCAGCTCGACCAGCGCATCCGCCCGCTCATCGAGCGCGCCTTCGCGACCGAGGAGAACGACGAGCCGACCGTCGAGGACATTTCCGACACGCTGCACGCGCTGATGGATGTCGAGGAGGTGGTGCCGCCGACGCCGGTGCCGCTCGCCGAGATCAAGCCGCAGGTGACTGCGGCGCTCACCTTCGAGCGCCGTATGGACGCCGCGAAGGCGGTCGCCGACAAGGTTGTCGCGGGCCTGAAGGCCGGCAAGACGCTCGCTGCGCTGCTCGCGGAGAACAAGCTGCCGCCGGCGCAGAGCTTCACGGCGCGCCGCATCGAGATCGCCGCGCGCCGCGAGCCGGTGCCGCCGCCGATCAGCCTCGGCTTCGCGCTGGCTAAGGGCGATGTGCGGGCGCTCGCGCAGCCGCGGAACGCCGCGTGGTTCGTCGTCCATGTCGCCGATGTGAAGCCGGGCAACCTCGCCGAAGCCCCCGCCTTCCTCGACCAGATGCGCGGGCAGATGCAGACCGCCGCGACCAACGAGTACGCGCAGAACTTCGTCGCCGCGATCATGGCGGACGTCGGCGTCAAGCGGAACCCGAAGGCGCTCGAGCGGCTGAAGCAGCGCTATCTGGGCACCGCCGACCAGCCGCAATGATCCATCCCGAGGCCGCGGACTTCGCGCGGGTTTACGAGGCCGGAAAGCCGCAGCTCGTCTGGACGCGGCGCATCGCCGATACGGAAACCCCGGTTTCCGCGATGCTCAAGCTCGGCAAAGCGGGATCGGGCGCGTTCGTCCTCGAATCCGTCGAAGGCGGCACGGTGCGCGGGCGCTATTCGCTGCTCGGCTTCGCGCCCGACCTCGTGTTCCGCGTGCGGGGCAAGCAGGCAGAGGTCAACGACCGCTTCGCCTCCGCGCCCGACGCGTTCACGCCCGTCGACGCCGCGCCGCTCGATGCGCTCCGCGTCCTAGTCGCCGGGTGCCGCATGGACCTGCCGCCGGACCTGCCGCCAGCCTTCGCCTGCCTCGTCGGCTACATGGGGTATGAGACGATCGGGCTCGTCGAGCCGGTGCCGACGCCGGAGAGCGACCCGCTCGGCCTTCCCGACATGCTGTTCGTGCGCCCGTCGCTGCTGCTGGCCTTCGACCGGCTGAAGGACGAACTGTTCATCGCCGCGCCGGTGTTCCCGAACGATCTTCCAGCCGACGAGGCGCTTGCGGCCGCGATCGAGCGGATCGAAACCGCCGAGGCGCGTCTGGCAGGGGCGCTTCCGCAGGGGCCGCGCGAAACCGCGCTTCCCGCCTCCTCCGACGTGACCCACCACACGGACCCGGCGCGCTATGCGGAGATGGTACGGCGCGCGCAGGAGTATATCGTCGCGGGCGACATCTTTCAGGTGGTGCTGGCGCAGCGCTTCTCGATCCCGTTCGCGCTGCCGCCGTTCAGCCTCTACCGCTCGCTCCGGCGCATCAACCCCTCGCCGTTCCTCTACATGCTCGACCTGCCGGGCTTCGCCTTGATCGGCTCCAGCCCCGAGATTCTCGTGCGCGTGCGCGGCGGCGAAGTGACGGTGCGCCCGATCGCGGGCACGCGGCCGCGCGGCGCGAACGCCGTCGAGGACGCCGCGAACCGCGACAGCCTGCTCGCCGATCCCAAGGAGCTTGCCGAGCACCTGATGCTGCTCGATCTCGGCCGCAACGACGTCGGCCGCGTCTCCGCCGAGGGCAGCGTTTCGGTGACGGAGCGCAACACGGTGGAGTTCTACAGCCACGTCATGCACATCGTCTCCAACGTGCGCGGCGACCTCGCGAAGGACAAGGACGCCATCGACGCGCTGATGGCGGGCTTTCCGGCGGGCACCGTCTCGGGGGCCCCCAAGGTGCGCGCCATGCAGATCATCGCTGAGCTGGAGGCCGAGAAGCGCGGCGCCTACGCGGGCGGTGTCGGCTACTTCTCGCCCGACGGCTCGATGGACAGCTGCATCGTACTCCGCACGGCGGTGGTGAAGGACGGCACAATGCACATCCAGGCGGGCGCCGGCATCGTCGCGGACTCGACCCCCGCCTACGAGCAGCGCGAATGCGAGGCGAAATCGGGCGCCCTCATCGCTGCCGCGCGCGACGCCATCGCCCGCGCCGGAGAGCCGGGATACGGGCAATAACTTGCCCTCTGCCCGTCCCTTGATTAGGGCGGTCGCGCCATGATCCTCGTCATCGACAACTATGACAGCTTCACCTGGAACCTCGTCCATTACCTGATGGAACTGGGCGCGGAGGTGGAGGTCGTGCGCAACGATGCGATCTCGGCAGGTCAGGCGCTGTCGAGCGGCGCGAGCGCGTTCCTGATCTCGCCGGGGCCCTGCACCCCCAATGAAGCGGGGATCAGCCTCGACATGGTCGCGGCGTGCGCCGACAACGGAAAGCCGCTGCTCGGTGTCTGCCTCGGCCACCAGGCGATCGGCCAGCATTTCGGCGGCAAGGTGGTGCGCGGGCACCTGATGCACGGCAAGACCTCGCCCGTCAGCCACGACGGCACGGGTCTGTTCGCCGGCCTCCCCTCGCCGTTCATCGCAACGCGCTACCATTCGCTGATCGTCGAGGACATTCCCGAAAGCCTCGTCGTGAACGCATGGTCCGACGACGAGGCGGTGATGGGCTTCCGCCACGTGAGCCTGCCGATCCACGGCGTGCAGTTCCATCCCGAAAGCATCGCGACCGAGCACGGCCACGACATGCTCGCCAACTTCATGCGGATCGCGGGAATGACCCCGCGCCCGCGCGACCTCGCCGCGTGAAGCATCTGCCGGGCACGGACACGCCGCTCGGAGAGGCTGAGGCGCGTGCGGCGTTCGATGCCATTCTGGACGCGGACGTCGAGGACGCGGAGATCGCGCGCTTCCTGACCGGCCTTGCCGAGCGCGGCGAGACCGTGGACGAGATCGTGGCGGCGGCGCGGGTGCTGCGAGACCGGATGCGTCCGGTCGCAGCGCCCGAAGGCGCCATCGACGTGTGCGGCACGGGCGGCGACGGCGCGCATACGCTGAACATCTCGACCGCCGTCGCCATCGTCGTCGCGTCCTGCGGCGTGCCGGTCGCCAAGCACGGCAACCGGGCCGCATCCTCCAAATCGGGCGCGGCGGACGTGCTTTCCGCCCTCGGCCTCGATCTCGACCTTGCCTCCGAAACCGTGGAGCGTTCGCTCGCCGGGATCGGCATCGGCTTCCTGTTCGCCGCGAAGCACCACCCGGTGATGGCGCGCGTCGCAGGCGTGCGGCGCGCGATCGGGCGGCGTACCATCTTCAACATGATCGGCCCGCTCGCGAACCCGGCGGGCGTGAAGCGGCAGCTCGTCGGCGTGCCGGGACGGCAATGGGTGCTCCCCATCGCCGAGGCGCTTGAGCGGCTGGGTGCCGACGCGGCCATGGTCGTGCACGGCAGCGACGGGCTCGACGAGCTGACGGTGACGGGGCCGACGGCCCATGCGCACCTCGCCGGAGGACGCATCGAAACCGGGGAGGTGGCGCCCGAAGCGGCCGGACTTGCGCGGCACGGCCCGGAGGCGATCCGGGGCGGGACGCCGGAGGAAAACGCTGCTGCGCTGCTGCGGTTGCTGGAAGGGGTGCATGGCGGATACCGCGACATCGTCTGCCTGAACGCTGCGGGCGCGATGATCGTCGCGGGCAAGGCGCAGGACTGGACCACGGGCGCGGCGCTGGCGGCGGCGGCACTCGACGACGGGCGGGCGCGGGACCTGCTCGACCGCTGGAAGGCCTTTCGATGAGCGACGTGCTGGCGGAAATCTGCGACCACAAGCGCGGCGTCGTCGCGGCGCGCAAGGCGGAGCGGCCGCTCCATGACGTGGAGGCGCTCGCCAGCGTTGCGGGGCCGGTGCGGGGGTTCAAGGCGGCGCTGGACCTCGCGAAGAGCGAGGGGCGTTTCGGCCTGATCGCCGAGATCAAGAAGGCCTCGCCGAGCAAGGGCGTGATCCGCGCGGACTTCGACCCGCCGTCGCTGGCGCAGGCCTATTTCGCGGGCGGTGCCTCGTGCCTGTCGGTGCTGACCGAGGAGCGCTGGTTCCAGGGCAGCGACGACAAGCTGATCGCGGCGCGCGGCGCCGTGCCGCTGCCGGTGCTGCGCAAGGACTTCATGGTCGACCCGTACCAAGTGGCGGAAGCGCGGGCGATCGGGGCGGACGCCATCCTCATCATCGTGGCGGCGATCGACATCGGACTGGCGAAGGAGCTGGAGGCGGCGGCGTTCGGATGGGGGATGGACGTTCTTGTCGAAGTTCACGATGTTATCGAGCGCGACCTTGCGCTCGCGCAGCTCAAGTCCCGCCTTCTGGGCGTGAACAACCGTAATCTCAAGACGTTGCAT
>JACFNY010000652.1 GCA_019454625.1 Sphingomonadaceae bacterium | reverse complement strand
AGCAGCTATTCCGCGCGCAAGCTGGGCATGAAGACCACCGGCAACGCCGGCGGCTCGCACAACCTGTTCCTCACGTCGCGGCTGACGCAGCCGGGTGACGACCTGGTGGAGATGCTGCGCAAGCTGGGCACCGGCCTGTTCGTGATCGAGCTGATGGGGCAGGGCGTGAACTACGTGACCGGCGACTATTCGCGCGGCGCCAGCGGCTTCTGGGTGGAGAACGGCGAGATCGTGTTCCCGGTGGAGGAGATCACGATCGCCGGCAACCTGAAGGACATGTTCGCCGGCATCCAGGCCGTGGGATCGGACGTCTACAACTACGGCGCGAAGAGCGTGGGGTCGATCCTCGTCGGAAAGATGAAGGTGGCGGGGTCCTGAAGGCGGACAGCCGAAATCGGACAGCCGGACGCGAAGGACGCGAAGGACGCGAAAAAGACATTGAAGGTGTCTTTGCGGAGTGCTGCTCTCAAACAGGTCGCCGCCGCCCTCGCTGTGAGCCTCTGACCGGGCGTGTCGCCGCACCCACACGCCAGATCATTTTTCCGGTTGTTCTTTCGCGTCCTTCGCGGAACCTTCGCGCCCTTCGCGTCCGGCAGTCCGCTCCCGCTCCCGCTCCCGCTTTCAGCCCCTCAGCCCGTTAAAGCCGCCTTCACCGCCGCCGACACCTGTCCCATGTCCGCCTTGCCGGCCAGCTTCGCCTTGGCCGCGCCCATCACCTTGCCGATGTCGCCCGGCCCCTTCGCGCCGGTTTCGGCCACGATCGCCTTCACCTGCTCGGCGATCTCCTCCCGGGACAGCCGCGCCGGCAGGTAGGCCTGGAGCACCGCGATCTCCGCGGCCTCGTTGTCGGCCAGATCCTGCCGGCCGGCCTTCTCGAACGCCTCGATGCTGTCCTTGCGCTGCTTGATGAGCTTGTCGACGATGCCGACCACGGCGGCGTCGTCCAGCTCGATGCGCTCGTCGACTTCCTTCTGCTTGATCGCGGCCGTCAGCATGCGGATCGCGCCCAGGCGCTGCGCCT